>JALEHC010000158.1 GCA_022763215.1 Saprospiraceae bacterium | reverse complement strand
TATACTTTTACAATTGATAAAGCCGGATGGTATGCCTGTGGGGTATTTATTTCTTCTGAGCAGGGCTTGAGCGACCTTTGTATAGGCTTGCCCGCAGGATACGATGATAAAAATACACTTGTTTATATAATCCTAAAAAACCAGATATCTGTATTAGATGTAGCGTGGCAAAGCGGGTATTTCTGTAAGGAAGGATTGCCAAGCAATCTGGAAGCAGACATACTGGTGATGGCCGCTAGTGCAGATGGAACTTTTAGAGCTGTTAGTCAACCGATTCAGACAATAGCTGGTTTTCAAATAAAGACATTACAACCCGAGGAGTACTCTTTAGACCAGGTACTCAGTTTGATTAATATGTTTTGATGTCCAACATGATGGACCTTACTACTCTCTCACAAATTGGTATTTTGTAAATACTTCAGATGATAAGATCAACAGATAGATGGAGTAAAATACCAAAGAAATTCAATTATGGACGCATCGTGCCTCGCGTCCTTTAGCAAAATCTCTTAAGTGGTTTGCCTTCGGGCAAGCCACTTATTTTTTTGCCGAAAGGCGAAAAACAAAAGCAAGATAAAGCCAATTGCGATGGTTGCAATCCCCGCCCATTTGGCTGAAAAGCCAGCCTCTACTAAGCCTTGGTCAGGTCCCAAGTGTACAAAGCCAGCCCAGAAAAATGGATGTTGCTGATGGTAAGGATTGTTAAGATAGCTCAGCTTGGCTTCCCGTAGTGCAGCACTTTTAGGCAAGCCCTGCGCTAATCCTTGATAATAAAGTTGCATGATCTGACTAGTCGAAAAGTCTTGTGCTTCCCACAACGACATGGTTACACTTTCACAGCCAGCCTCCAAAAAGTGACTGGCAATGCTGACACTACCATTTCCATCAACCGCTCTTCCAAGTCCAGTTTCGCAAGCACTTAAGACGGCTAGTTTTGCCTGAAGATTTATATTGCGCAACTCATGACTAAACAAGGTGTCATTTTCATCCGTAGCGTTGGTTTTTGAAAAATACATTTGCCCAAACAATGGCGATTCTACATTTGCAGCCGCATGCATAGCCAAGTGAATCACATTAAATTGAGCAGCTTGCTTTTTAAATAAGGACTCTGTTGCTTCTTCCCCGAAATAGTATTTTCCGGAAAGATATTCCGCAATAGCGGCTACTTCCTTCTGGGCGCCAGGCAGCTTATATAACGATCTCAATTCTTGAAATGCACCTTTGGAACTTACCTTCTCAGACGTATTATTGGCATAAGAAGGAGCCATCGCCAGGCATTGTAAGGAGGTGTTTGATGATTGATGACTTGTTTGGGTCAGCTGGCTGGAATAGGCATAATAAATCGCATAGTTACGCAGCAAATAGGGGAGTTGGTCAAACCGAATCTGGTCCATCGATTTGTGTTGGGTCAATAAAACATCAAATGGTAATTGATAAAGTGGTCCATCTGGAATGAGCAAAAGTTGACCAGGAGTTTGCTCTGTGTTGGCCCTTTCGGGCAAATTGGGCATTAATTGTTGAAATAGAGCATGCCCAGATTTTAGAAAAGTTTGATAAGCGATTTCCGTTTTCTCGGGACTACGCAGATATTGGATGAAGTCGATGATTTGTTCAACAAAAGGCTCATCAATGATTATACGATTAGCAGATATTTTCTGATCGGTTTTTTGTAGTATAAACAATGCTTTTTCTCCCCAAAAATAATTGATGACAATGGTTTTGGAGGGAAGTTGCTGGTGAGCAGACGAAGATGGTTTTTGGCGTGGATCAAGGGCTGCAACTTGCTCACTGATATCGCGAAGTTCTTTTTTGATAGCTCTAATTTTTTCTTCCCAAGTGCTCAATTGTAAGGAGAGGGTAGAGCCTTGAAGCTGCGCTTCATACTGCTTTTGCTGATAATAAATCAAGCGCCTTTTGAGAAGCGTTTCTCTTTGTTGGATTGAGTCAGGAAGATTCAGTAGTTTTCTTTTGCGGGTGCTTTGAATACGTTTTTCAAGTAAGACCGTTTTGGCTTGATCTGTATAATCAAAAGCCTGATGCAGATACTGCTGATTTTGCGTAAGCTGAAACAGGTGAAGTGCATTGTCGAGGGCTTTTTCAAAATTTCCTCTGGCCTGACTTAGCAAATACTGTTTAGAATCTTTTTCGGAATAACCTTCATGTATGCGGTCGAGCAACTGCGAGGCCAGTCGATACTGTTCTTCTGCTTGCTTTCGCAAAATCGTAGGCTGGTCTGATTGTGAAGCCTCAACGCTTAGAATTTCGGCTTTAGCCCAGCGGTACTTGAGTAGCTCGAGCGGCATAGGTGGTTCCGTGTTTGGGCCAGCAGGTAAGAGAAAGTCTTGAAGTTCAGAGAGCAGTTGTTTTGCTAGGTCAAATCGGCCAAGCATCGCGTTGGCCCGGGCCGAAAGCTGAAGGTGAAAGCTGTTTTCCGTTGCCCGGAAATTTTCATTTCGAGGTATTTGCTGCAAAGCAGACAGGCATTGCTCAAATTGCTTGGTTTCATAAAAGGCTTCCGCCTGAAGAAAATAGGCTGTACGCTGTAGAGCAGGAAAGGGTGTACTGTGTGCAATCGAACGAGCAATCGTTTCCAGAGCCGCACTAAAAGCTTTCGTTTCTTTTTGAACAAAGGCTTTGTGATTGAGTAGCGTGATATGATTGTCGGTGTATTCGAAGGTCGGAGTAGAAAAGAGTTGCTGCTCTACTTTTTGGATATGATAATTGGCAGCTTGCCACTGAGACTGCCGCATATAAGAATAGATGATATTGAGGCTGGTTGTGGCTAATTCTTCTTCAGGAGTATCACAGCTGGATTCGATCGAATAGCTTTGGCGGAATAATTGATTAGCACGTTGATAATCTCCAACTGTGGAATAAACCGTACCCAGGTTATTGAGTTCCAAGGCATAGTCGATAGAATCTTCACAGTTTATAAGGCCCTTTTCAAGTCGAGAGGCCAGTGCAATTTCCGAGTAGCGCATGGCTTCGTCAGAATCACCGGTGGCATCATAATGCAAAGCAAAAAGAGAGGCATTAATTTGATGGGCTTCATCAGAAAAAGGGAGGTATTGTTGAGCGACTTGTGCTGCTTTTTCGAGTGGTGTTTTCATGGCTATCCAGTCTTCTTCTATAAAGTCACAGATAGCTAATCCATTGTAGCACAAGGCGATGTCATCCCATTTGTTGCTAAGTTCTAGTCGCTGAATCGCTTTTAGGAAGCCAGCTCGGGCTAGGTCGAGTTCTCCAATTCCAAGATTTATTTCTGCTCTGGTTTGGCTGATTTGGCCCTGAAGGGTATCTGATTTGTTCAAATGCTGTTGAGCAAGTTGTTCGGCCAAGTCAAGATTTTCGAAGGCTAGTTGAGTTTCTTCATTCAGGCCTTGGAGAAATGCGATTTGCTGAAGGCTCCAGACATGGATTTTATAATCGTTGGACTGTATTGCTTTTTGCTGAAGTTGTTGTGCTTTTTGAAATGCCGTTTCCAGTTGGTTTTGTTCGATAAGTCGATTTATTTCTTGTTGAGCAGGGCTAGACTGGGCAGGCAGCAAGCTAGAGGAAAGCAGGTATAGGCTCAAAAAGCAGCATAAGAATCGTTGAAGAAGAGAAACGCACATGGAAATTAAGTTTGTGAAACGATATTTAGGTCAGCAGGGCAAGCTGCCCTGCTGACTTTAATCATGGTAATTCACATGGTGACAAAGTTTCATCCAAAATAACTCGTTGATTGACGGTAATCAGGACTCTCAAAGAATCGGGAAAAAAATGAAGTGAATCAGGAGTCAGTTGAATGGTTTCAGATTGTATGGTGTCATTTTTCAGTAGCTGAGAAGGCCCTGAAGGCGCTTCTTGTTCCTGCCAACGGCCGTTTTGATCAAGATACGAAAAGCTGAAGCTAACTGCTGCATCAGGTTCGATGCCTTGCAGTATCACTTCTTCTGCCTGTACTTGAACACCCCCCACTACGGTATCGGGGACAATTTCGGTACAATAACAACCACGTGCTTGAGGGCAAGTAGCAATGGTCGAATCTGCAGCTTGTAAGCCAACACTTTTCTTTTTCGCTTTTACTTTGTACGCCTTGATGTTGCGAACTGGCGGAGCATCTGTAAAGTATGGCTGTAGGCCAATAATCAAAAAAGCGACGGCCAAACTTAGGTAGTTTTTGAAGGAGAATCTCCTAGTAAAATAGGTTTTAGGTGTTGATGGACAACTGCTTACTTAATTGCAAGGAGTCAACATAGTCCTGGTGATTTCCAGTGGTGGTTGTGTAACCATCAAGATGGAATCCGGACTTGCATCAGATCTGTACAGCAATATATCACCGGTATTATACTCTTGGCTGGAATGAGCCGCTACAGGAGTGCTAAATGGTGAAGACATTTGCGGCACCCATCTGTTGTTTTGACGGTAATAAAAAGTAACGGTTGCTGTGATTTGATTGTTGGAGGTGTTGTCTAGGTCCAAATCAGCATTAATATAAACACCTGTTGTGTCTACATATTCGATGCAGAAGCAGGTAGAATCCGGAACACAAGGATTAGTAACTTCATCTCCGACAGATTTCTTTTTCGCTTTCACTTTGTAAGCTTTCAGCTTGTTGACTTCCGGAATGATGACTTCTTGTTTTTCGGTGTTTTGCTCCTCTTCGGATGCATTTTTGTTGGATTGGTCGCCACCACAGGCAGCAAGCATAATGACAAAAGTGAACATTAAGGACCAAATGATTGGATTGATTTTCATGTAAGTTAGTTCGTTAAGGTTTGAAAAAATGATGTCAATGCAAAAATAACAAACATCATGAGTTTGCTTTTTCAAAAAACGGAGCAGATCAGGTAAATGTAAGATTGGTTTTAGGTGTTTTTAGGTGTAATTCACTAATGATTATGGGTACCTGATTCTGCTGCCGTTGATGTGTTTTAAGGCAGGCCTCATTGAAATTGTCCTTAGACCATGAGATCAATACTCAAACAACTTCATTGATTCCTGCATATTTTTTCTATGAGTTTTAGGTGTTTGGCCACTTTTTATACTCGTTTATTCTGCTTCTGTAAGAAGGTTACCCTTATTGATCCAAAAAATGTAAAAAAACATGCCTAAAAAGGGGCTTGGGGGCTTGTTGTTGGGCAAATCGGTTTTTCTTGCCTATTATTGCATAGCTTTTGCAAAAGCTGAAACACCTAAACGACCATTTATTCAGATAATAGTCTCGCAGGGTTTCAGGTTTTGCCCATAGACACAATCAGAACAACTAGAAACCAAAGCCTCTCATTAATGGCCAAAGATGAGGAATTCATACATGCGTTAAAAACCGGTGACTCGAAGTACATAGAGCATATCTATCGAGAATATCTACCTGCAATTAGTCAGTTTGTAAACAAAAACAATGGCAATAATGAAGATGCAAGAGATATTTTTCAGGAAGCGCTCGTCATCCTTCATCAAAAACTGAAACAACCTGGTTTCGAACTTACCTCCAGTGTTTTTACCTATATTTTTGCTATTTGCAAAAATTTGTGGCTTAAAAGATTAGAAAAAAGTCGCAAATTGAGGGTAACCTTTTTGGATCAACAGGAATTATCTATTGTAGACGAGTTGGATTCACACATTGAAAAAGAATCTCAATATCGCCTCTACCGAAAGAAATTTCGGGAGTTGACAGCAGGCTGTCAAAAAATTCTAGAACTCTTTTTCGGTGGTCACTCCATGAAAGAAATAACTAAAATTATGGATTTCGGGAGCGTACAATACACCAAAAAACGAAAATTTAAGTGTAAAGAAAAGCTGATTTCCTTGATTCAGGAAGACGACCAATTCAAAGAACTGACATGAGCGAAGAGCTAAATAAATATGATGAAGTTGAAAAAGCCGTTGATAATCCCTCTGAGGAGCGTATCAGGCTAAAACTACGTGATGATGCGGCTTTCGCCAAAGAAGTGGCTTTCCATGCTGGTTTGAAAAAGGCCATTTCTGATCAGGGTGCTTTCGAGTTTGAAGCTATGTTGACAGAAGTAGAAGACCGTCTGTACAACTCAAAAAAGTCTAACCTGCGAATCGTGCGATGGGCCATTAGTATAGCTGCGAGCATCGTACTAATCATTGGTGCTTATACCTTAATGGAGTGGCGAGCTGCCGATCCAGAATATCTCTTTGCTCAACATTTTCAGGCGTATCAGCCGGGCCATACTGATCGTAGTGCAGAAACGGTAGTGACAGATGAGCTTCGAGCTTTCGAAGCTTACGAGCAAGGTAATTACGAGCGTGCTATTGCATTATTTTCCAACCTATTGATTGAGCAGGATAACCCACAGTATCGTTTGCTTTTAGCGATCAGCTGGATGCAACAAGATCAACCAGGTCAGGCGATTCCTGCTTTAAAAGATATTCTTTCTGAAAATGATACTAGCTACCAGGTGGAAGCTGCGTGGTATCTGGCCTTGGCCTATTTGCAGATGGGCGAGTTACCTGAGGCCAAAGCACAGTTAAAAAGAGTAGAGGCTTCTAATTCAAAATTTAGTCCCTTGGCCAGACAAGTTTTGGAGGAACTATAAGCTCCTTTTTTTTACTAGCTTGAGGTTGGCCAAATGGCTTTCTTTTAACCCTTTCGGGAAATCGTATTGTTGCGCCCATTTTTCCCAGTTTTTGCTGTTTCCTTCTTTATTGTGGCGGTCTGCCTTCGGAGATGAATCTTTGGCTTCTTCGGCCAAATCATTTAGGTAAGCTTCGTCTTTTTGGATCCGTTGCAAAACTGCTTCTTTACTGGTGCAAACACTTCCGTGCCCAGGTACCATAACTTTTATATCATACTGACGAATGATTTGGCGGGCTAGTTTTAGTGTAGCCTGATAATGTTCATAAGAATCGTAGATAAAAGGAAATTCCAAATCACTCAAATAATCACCCGCAATCCATATACCCAAATCCGGAATAATTGTAAAAAGACCATCATTGGTATGACCCCTTGTCGGGTAAACATGAAGATCATGCTGGCAAAGTGTTAAATAAGTAGGACTTTCTGTAATAACGACATCTATAGGCGGATAAACAGGCGTATATGACCTTGAGATATAATATTGATCATCAAAGTTTTTGATATCCTGAAGGATTTTTTCCTGATCGTTTCTTTCAACGAATGCTTGAGAGGCAATTGTTTGAGCTTTCGCAAAAACAGGGTACCCAATAATATGGTCATAATCAGAGTGCGTAAATAGCAAGTATAATTTTCGGTTGTCGAGGTGTTGATCTACCCAATTTTTGATGTATTCAATCTCCAGAGGCAACCAATTAGGGTCAACCAATAGCACCCATTCTGTGGTCTGAATGATGCAGGCATTTGTTTGATAAAGTGCTGATTGTAGTACACGAATGGATGTATTTTGGAATTGAGTATACATATTGTAAAAGTTGAATTAAGAAGAATTAGTATGTATAGTGCTGATTTGTAGAAGTATATAGTAATAATTTTTTCGTATTCACTTTGCTTTAGTATATGAATTTTGATAACTTGTAAGGGTCAAAGCCCAAAGATAAGAGAAGATGAATCATCTTTTCTATGAACAAAAACACTATACCAAAACATACAATCCGGGGGATGTGATCCTCCCAAAAGCTTAAATCACATAACATGAAAGAAGATTGGGTCATTATTTTGGCAACCCCAGAACGATCAAGAGCATTGAATTTACAGTGGCTACTTCGAAGCAACGGCATTGAAACGTTCCTGATGGGTAATCGAAAACTATCTCGTCGAGGAGTTAGTGTTTATATTCCTAAGAAAAAGATGCTTACAGCAGCACAGCTGTTAAACTAGTAGTTTCCAACAAGTCTATTTTACTTTCTTTTGGTTCATACTGTTATAATCGGAGGAGGGAATAAATCTTATGACAAAAATGAAAATACCCTCAACAAAGCAAGGTATTTTTTAGTTTTGTTATCAATCAATCCAATTTATTCCTAAGTATGGCGCAAAAAAGTAAATTTTTGCGTGTTTAAACTAATGACCTTATGAGAAGTACGCTTATTTTATTCTTGCTCGCCCTTATGACAACTTTCGCAGCTTGCGGTGGTGGTGCTTCCACTACTGAAGCCGAATCTGAAACCGATCAGAAAGAATCAACGACAGACGAAACTACGAATCAGGAAGAAGAGTCAATGGCTGAAACGACTACAGCTACTGGCGAAGCTTACACCGTACTTAAAGATGGTATTCCTAGCCCTCGAGTGCAGTTTCAGGATCAGGTAAACGGTGTTGATTTTACCTTGGTTTATGGAAGTCCTTCTGTAAAAGAACGCGAAATTTGGGGTGGTCTGGTGCCTTACGGCCAAGTTTGGCGTACAGGAGCCAACGAAGCAACTACCATCGAATTTGCGAATGATGTAAAGGTGGAAGGCCAGAATTTACCGGCAGGTAAATATGCTATTTTTACGATTAATGAAGCAGATAAAACTACGGTTGTTTTTAATAAAGTTCACGAACAGTGGGGCGCTTATGACTATGATGAAGCGGAAGATGCACTGCGCGTTGAAGTAATGCCTAAGTCTTTGGAGGAAGCTGTTGAGCAAATGGATTTTGTGGTAGAAGGTGATATGTTGATGTTGCGTTGGGCTGACCGCGGAATTCCGATGAAGATCGAAGCTGCTTAAATGCTTCTAAACAACAGATCGATTCATTCGATTTTCTATAAAAATAGCGTCTTTCGGTATAACTGGAAGGCGCTATTTTTATGAAAGAAGCTTATTTGGGTTGCTTTTAGCCTGAAAGATGCCCTCATTAAACGAGTTCCTTTACTTAATCAAGCTACAGGAGTTGTATATTCCAGCTTTGAAAAGAAATATTATGGGGCAAAAATATAAGGAATACGACATTAGCTGCGGCAAATGCGGTACATACGTGCTAAGCTACCACAAGTACGGTGCTGGAAAAGGTATTTTGCGCTTGTATTTGCATCGAATAGCAGCGCCGAAGGCGCTGGTTGATATGTATCAGAAAGCGGAAGTTGTTGGGGAAATTCCACACCTAAAATGTCCGGAATGCGAAGAAATGTTGGGGTCTGCAGTTATTAGCAAAGGACAAAAGTGGGCTTTTCGGATGCGGCAAGGTATTTTTCATCGCAAATTAAAAAAATAAGATGGTACGATATGGTTTGCTTTGCTTAGCGGTAGGTCTGAGTTTTAGTCTTGATGCTCAAATCAATTATCCAAGGATTAGCCCCTTATCGATTGTAAAGCAGCGCATTGGGTTGACGGATATCGAAGTGGCGTATTCCCGCCCCAGCAGGCGAGGCCGTCAAATCATGGGCAATGTAGTCCCTTATGGCCGCATCTGGCGGGTAGGAGCTAACGAATCCACCAAATTTGGAACAAGTGATGATTTGACTATCAATGGGTTTCATTTGCCGAAAGGCGAATATGCCTTGTACGCATTTCCCGAAAGGGAAGCATGGACCATTGTCTTTCACAAAAATACGGAGCACTGGGGCGATGGACGGAATGCCTATAATGAGCAGGAGGATGCCTTGCGATTTAAGGTAAAGCCGGACAGCATGTCATGTATGCAAGAAAGCTTTCTGATTAGTTTTGATGAGTTGCAGCATGATAGGGCGGTTATGGTTTGGAGTTGGGAATACACCCGAATTGCTTTTCCGATTGAGGTTGATACGCATGCCAAAGTGATGGCGGAAATCCGTTTACAGCTTTCGCAAAATCCGACCGGGCAAACTTATTATCAGTCTGCTCGTTATTTGCAGGAGGAAGGGCTTTCGCCCAAACAAGCCAAAGCATGGTTGCAGCAGGCTCAGCAATTGCTGGGTGATACTTACTATGTGCATCGGGTTTGGTCGTTGGTAGAAGCACAGATGGAGGTTTGGGAAGCTGCTATTGAGCATGCCGAACAGTCGAAAAAGCTAGCTGCGGCGCAAGGCAAAGATGAATTTGTGCGTATGAATGAAAGGAATATCGAGAAGTGGCACGAACGACTGAAAAAGAGAGAGTAATAAAGAAAGCAAGCTATTTTTTGTTTAGATAGAAACTACTATTTTTGCAGCGCAAAAAAATTTAATAAAGATATGGGACGCGCATTTGAATTTCGCAAAGAGCGTAAAATGAAACGCTGGGCCAATATGGCCAAGACCTTCACGCGTATCGGGCGTGAGATTAGTATTGCAGTAAAAGAGGGTGGCCCTGATCCCAATTATAATTCTCGTCTTCGTTTGGCTATTCAGAACGCCAAGGCATCTAATATGCCTAAGGCAAATATTGAAAGTGCTATCAAGAAAGCATCTTCGAAGGATGCAGAAAACTATGACGAGGTCGTATTTGAAGGATATGCTCCACATGGGGTGGCGGTCATTGTAGATGCAACCACCAACAACAACAACCGTACAGTGGCTAATATTCGGCATCACTTTTCAAAGTGGGGTGGTTCTTTGGGCGTATCTGGTTCGGTTGATTATATGTTTAGTCGTAAAGCTAATTTCAAGGTCGAAAAGACCGATGAAATAGATATCGAAGAACTGGAACTGGAGTTGATCGATCATGGTTTGGAAGAAATCACTACTGAAAAAGACGAGGAAAAAGATATTGAGTTGATTGTATTTACTTGTGAATTTGAGGATTTTGGAAGCTTACAAAAAGCATTGGAAGCACAAAAGCTGGAGGTAAAAGAATCAGAATTGGTCAGATTACCTACGCACACCAAAAAGTTGGATGAAGAGCAAGTAGAAGATGTAATCAAGCTGATTGATAAAATGGAAGAAGACGATGATGTGGTTAATGTGTTCCACAACATGGATATGGACGAATAAACCAGACTTTGGTCTTCGTAATAAATAAATAAGAGGTAGCATTGTCATTAGCGATGCTACCTCTCTTTGTTTTATTTGCGTGCCTCTTTGAATTTGGAGATGGCGTTAATGGTAAAATCAGAAAGCACTAATTTGCCGCTCATAGCTGCACGTTCATCCAGCAGTTCATCCCAGTGGTTGCAATTTTCCCAAGCTACTTTTTTGAGGAGTTGCATGGCTTCGGGATTTGATTTAGCAAGTTTGTTGGTGAGCGTAGCGATGTGTTCATCAACTTCCTCAATAGAATCATATACTTCCGTAAAAAGTCCTTTTTCCTTTGCCCATTGCGCTGATTTCCATTCGGTGGCATTGATAGCTAGTTGTGTCATGGCACTCGTGCCAATTTTTCGCTCGACGGCAGGCCCCACTACAAATGGACCAATACCAATGGCCAATTCACTTAATTTAACTGATGCCCATTTGGTAGCTACGCAATAATCGACGGCACTACATACACCAACACCACCGCCAACTGCTTTACCTTGGACACGACCGATGACAAATTTGGGACATTTGCGAATAGCGTTGATCACATTGGCAAAGCCGAGGAAGAACTTTTTGCCGGTCTCAAAATCTTTGATAGAGATTAATTCGTCAAAGCTGGCACCTGCACAAAAAGTACGATCGCCTGCACTTTGCAGAATGATGACTTTAATTTGGTCATTTTGGCCGGCTGTGGTGATGGTATCAGCCAATTGAGCTAACAAATTGCCTGGCAGAGAATTGTGAGCAGGGTGAAAAAAAGTGATGGTAGCGATTCCGTTTTTAGTAGTTTGTTCGACGGAACCCATTTTGGTTTTATCGGTAATCATAGGTTATCAGATTGGTTGTTGATATAATAGTAACACGTTTCACGAACACTCGTTCGTAAAGGTAGGAAGAGCGTATAAAATAAAAAAGCCATCCTGATGATTTCAGGACGGCCAAATTCCGATCTGTTATCGGAGCACTTTCAATACTTCTCTTCTTTTCAGGTCGAATATCGCCCGATGGGCGACATCCGAATCCTGATTCTTAAGAACGGGCAGATTCTAATAAGGGAAATTTTGCATCTAACAAGATGCAAGGACTCATATAATTTGATAAACAGTTCAATTGTACTTAATGCTTGATTTTTTGAGGTGTTGTGTCTTTAAAATATCTGGGAAGGTGTAAGTGTGCTTAAGGAAAAATAATTTAGGTTCGTATTATAATTTGTTTATGACAAAAATATTAATTTGTAGGGAAGAAAAATTGTAAAAAACGGACAAGACTGGAGTCGTACATTCAATGGAGGCCAATTTTAGTATATCCCATAAAGCATAAGAAATAGACAAAATGTACGACGAATCATGATTTACCAAGAGTTTTGGCCGACTCCGGCATTACGTCCTTATGTATTGAAGTATGGAATACTCGAAGCTCATTTGAGTGAAAAAAAGAAGACCACGCAATTGCTTCCCCCTTTTTTGTCGAAGGCATTTATTATTCGGTATTTGGGAGAAGATGAAATCCTCTGCAAGCTAGGTCCGTATGAAGGCCCACTTAGTAATGGCTATTTTTTGGCACATGCAGAGAGTAGTGGTTTTTGGACTTATGAGAACAGTTTTGGCTTTTTTGCAATCATTTTTCAGCCTGGTAAGTTTAGAGATGTCTTTGATTTCCCAATGATTGATTATCTGAATTGGGGGGTGAATATTGAAGACGTCAAAGATGCTCACACATTGGATTTGTTTTATGCCATTCGGGCGGCACAAAGCTCGCAGGCTCGCATTAAAGCTGCTGATAAACATCTGGTAAAAATACTTTCCAAAAGACGTTTACGGACTGGGCGCGACTTGATAGATGAGTCGATTCGACAATTATTTACCCATACCGACCTGAATATCCGAGCAATCGGAAAAGACCTTCCTGTCAGTGAACGTCATCTACGCAGATTATTTGTTGAGCAAGTGGGGATAAGTCCCAAAAATTATCAGAAGCAAATACGATTTATTAAAGCCCTAAATATTCTTCAAAGCGGTCGATTCCGAAATTTATCGAGTGTCGCTCAAATGTGTGGTTATTATGATCAATCGCAGTTTATTGGGCAATTTCGGTTTTTTATGGGGGTGACGCCAAAACAGTTTTTGCAACAACAATTTCAGATAGCAGAGTCGGTTTATTGGCGAAAGGAACTACAGGAGAAAATTATGAAAATGGGGGATGTTTGATGTGTTGATGTTTTGATGTGTGATGTTTTGATGTTTGATGTTTTGATAGGGTGATATTTTGATGTGTTGATGTTTTGATGTTTTGATGTTTGATGTTTGATGTTTTGATGTGTGATAAACTCATCTCTTAAATTGATGAAAGTCATCTCATTGGGTTTCTGTAGGTTATAGCTTTGGTTATGGAAGTCGGGAATATGTTTTCTCGGTTTGATGTAGGGAGAGCGATATGCGCCTTTGGCGCAGGAGCTCGTAAGCGTGAGGGGTAGAAGTGGTGGCCTGGTGGCCAAAACGGATGACCCGACCCTGATTTGCCAAAGGCAAGCGGGGGCACGCCCAAAGAAGCTAATTCGGAGAAAAATAAAAAACTAAGCCAATGAAACCTGTACTACTCATATTATTACTTACCCTACTTAGCGGTCTAACAGAAAGTAGCCGAATGGACATACAGGAAAAAATGGAGCCCTTTGATGAAGCTCTAATACCCTTGTGGATGTACCTGAAAAACAACGATATGTACATGGCGAAGCGGGCTGTGTTTAGTACGCACTTTCAGTGGCAGCAGATGAAACAAAAGTGTGTGATGGCCTACCCAAAACGCGAAGACTGGGCGGCTACTTTTGACCGAAGTGAAGAGTGGTTGCAAGATGCCATCTATGCCGTGGATGCCAATTGTGGCGATGTGGCACAGAATCAGTTGCGACATTTGCGGTATGAGTTGGCCAATTTGCGCGAACGCTATGACATTGACTACCTATTTGATGATTTGTATGCCTTTGAAGATCAGGCTGCTGTGGTCGTGACTATAGCCGATGATGCGATGTTATGTTTGCTTGATTGGAATGAATTTGAGGTAGAAAACCAATTACTCAACCAGTTGTGGACAAACGTAAAGGTAGCGATGCACAAACGAACTGAAAAAAAGGCTGGAAAGCAAGCTCAGCTGCGGTTTTGGAAAGATAAAGTAGAAGAAAGATTATTGTTTTTGAATCAGGAACTGGATTGTGCAAATCGCGAGGAAGTTGCGCTGGCTGCCGAACGAGTGGTGGAGGCTTTTGATCAGTGCTTGCGGGCGTATGGCAATTTTGAGGCTAATCGGACTTACTTTGCGGAGTTTTGATGTTTTGATGTATGATGTTTGATGTGTGATGTGTGATGTTTTGATGTTTGATGTTTGATGTGATGATGTTTTGATGTTTGATGTGTGATGTGATGATGTGTGATGTGATGATGTTTGATGTTTTGATGTATGATATTTTGATGTTTGATGTGTGATTTTTTGATGTTTGATGTATGATGTTTTGATGTGTGATGTGATGATGTTTTGATGTATGATGTTTTGATGTGATGATTTTTTGATGTGATGATGTTTTGGAAAATAACTAAAAACTAAAATATATGGACCCTAATAAAACACTCCGGACGATAATGACGACCAATTTGCGGACTATTCAGGAGAATACAAACATGGAGGAAGTGCAATCTATCTTTAAAGTATATGACTTTCACCATTTGCCGGTCTTGAATGAGGAGCAAAAACTTTGCGGGATTATTTCTCGGGAAGACTTGTCGAAATTAAATTATTATTTGTCACTAGTTACTACGGGCAAAACCTACACCAAGCTGGAGTATTCTAGTTTGAAAGCAAAAGATATTATGACGCCTAATCCGTTGTGCCTTTATCCGGATGATACCATTGGGTTGGCTGCCGATATCTTTTTGGCTAACAAATTTCATGCGGTGCCGATAGTGGAAGATGATCAACTCGTGGGTATTGTAACGACTCATGATTTGTTGAATTATGGGTATAGTTCGCCGATTTCGGAGATCGTGGTTTATTGATATTTTTTGATGTTTGATGTGATGATGTTTGATATTTTGATGTGATGATGTTTGATGTTTTGATGTGTTGTTTGTCGATAATTTAAAATGGAATTATGGAAAAGTGGGCTAAAGTATTGGATATAATGACTCGGGAGGTAATTACAGTTGGACCTTTGGAACCGATGACGCGGGTGAAAGAGTTATTTGAAAAGGAACCTATACATCATTTGCCGGTAGTGGAAGAAGGTAAAGTAGTGGGCATGCTCAGCAAAACAGATTATTTGCGATTATTGCATGGATTTACACTATTTAAGACACAAAAAAGTGACAGCTATAACGAGGCCGTCATGCGCTCTTTGCTTGTCAAAGAAGTGATGACTAAACCAGTAGTGACCGTAAAGCCAGAGGATACAGTCAGTTATGCTGCCGATATTTTTAAGGAAAATTTGTTCCACGCGATGCCAGTAGTTGATGCCGAGGGGCAGTTGGTGGGCATCCTGAGTAC
>JALEHC010000157.1 GCA_022763215.1 Saprospiraceae bacterium | reverse complement strand
GCTTGTTAAATGACGCCAACTGGGTGTTGGCAGCAATTGATGATTAAATATATTGGGAGACCTTTTGCACTTAAGACAAAAGGTCTTTCCTTTTATTAAAACATCGAAGTATTCAATTTGTCCGTTTTTGATTGAGGCATCTGCTGAATACCCTCCAATCTAAACAAATTGTGCTTCGCTACTCTTTCGGGCACTTCCAACTGATAGCGTTTTGCAGCATTCCATACGATTGTATTCAATAAGGCTTCATAAACTGCCATCGGTTCATAAGTCGGAAAACACTGAATCGCTTGCTTCACTTGTACACTTTCCGGAAAAGACAAGGCCGGAAATCCATTCACATCAAATACGCGCAGTTTTCCATTGTGATCAAGGCGGCCGTCGACTCGGGTGAGGTCGCGAATTTGTAGCGTTTCGCAGATTTTGGGCACTAGCTCCGCCATTTGTTCCAAAATAGCTGCTTCCTCCACTACTGGCATCTGTTTTGGGCCACCCCACTCCATAAATCGCTCTTTTTGCCCCATAATGTGCTGATTGCCAGGCTTGTCATCGACCTTGTAATAGGTGCACAACATTTGGGGGGTACCCGCTGGGTTTTGAAAGTAAGCCATTGTGATATCATCACTTGGCAAAAAGTCTTCAATAATCACATCCTGCTCAAACCTTTGAATCATCTGCCGAATCTGCAAAATAGCATCTTCCTGGGTTTGGACCAGCGAATCCTTTGTCATCCCCATACTTCCGGATTCCGCCGTTAATTTTACCACAGCCGGATAACTCAGACTACTGCTGTCGAGTATCTGTTTGATATCTGCTAATTCGTGTGCACGAACAATTGCAAATTCAGGGATGGGTAAGCCAGCTTGCTGTAGGCGTTCCTGGCAAATATCTTTTCGGAGTACACTTTGCAGCGTCTTTTTTCCGGAACCAATCACTGCTAATTGGTGGCTTTCCAATACTTCTGCAAGCCAAATTTTGTCATCGCCATCTTTGGTTTTATTGACATAATAAGCATTGGGCCAAACGAGGCTCTTAGTGTCCAGCTTTGAGATCAACTGCTCTAATTCTGCGAGTTCAGCAACTTCGAAGGCTTCTACTTCCAGATCATTTCGTGCTAAGGCAGCGATGAATACCTGCAAATCTTTTTCTGAACTGATCCAACCATTCTTCCAGTATCCTTTACTGTTGATAATGGTGATTTTCATGCAATTAGGTTTTAGATTGTAAAATATGTGGAAAAAACATAGATCGATTAGTGCAATTGATTGAAATTCAATTGCATACAGCTATTTGAGAGTCTTATCGATAGGAGATTTTTTTGCTTGATAATACACTCAAAAATAACCCCAAAAATGGAAGATGGGTTATTATTGAAAGAAGAATTTCAAAAGTTTTATTCCGCTTGGTTTTTTGCCTTCCACTTGGCGTGAAATGCGTGCAGCTTTCGCTGAATCTCAACTGCATCCCATTCATACAGCTTTCGCTGAAAATCACCCAGCGATTCCTGAAATTGCTGCATAAACTGCCCCAGTGCTTTGCCCTGTAGCGCTGGGAAAAGGTCCATAATCAACTTGCCATTGTACTTTGTGCGAATTACAGCAGCCTGTGCTTCCATTTCTTTTTCGTGTGCGATTTGCGTAAGCAAATCAGGCCGGTGAAAGTGATCGGCTATCATGGGCAGATAAGCTTCCCGATCTTCGAGATAGGTATAGGTTTGCGTAATCTGGTGTTCTTTCAGATACTTGAAAAATGCTTCAATGGTAGGTCTTTGTCGAGCGCGTTCTTGCAGTCGTTTATCTTTTTTGAGGTAAGGTGTAACCGAGAAATAAGGGCTTTTTATAACCCAGTCAAACATCTCGCTTTTGCTTTCAAAACCTTGCTTCCAATGCTCCGTGTCCAATTGTAAAAACTCAAAAATCCGAATGAAATTGCGAGATACCAATAAGTCTTTACGATAGCTGCTATCTTTTCGCCTGAATACATACGAAAGGCCGTCCTCGCCATACTTCAAGTTAAAGCGCTTAAATATTTTACCAATTAAATTACCCAAATCATTGAAGGACATATAGTGGTAAGTGGACTCAAAAGTAGCTTCGGGCCGTGCAAAGAAATCAACCTGAAATTGACGATACACCGTACTCAATAAGCCACCTCCGGCTTTGAATTGAGTAATCTCTAAATCATGGAGCAGTTCCTGACGAAAATCTTGCCAGCTAAGTTGTTGATTTGACGAAAGTCGATCTACTGCAATCAATACATCGAGGTCACCAAAGTCTGCTTTATCAGCATAATACCTCGGAATACGATAGTTTGCTTTTCCAATTTTTTGATCAAGATATTGTGCCACTTCCTGCTCAATACTTCGATAGGTTTCCGCCGGAATTCTGCCTAATTTGAAAAGATTTCCTCCCATGATTTTTCTTTTGCTTGACAACAATCGCGCCCATCAATTAATTCCGTTCCATTTGCTGAAAAGCTATTCCTTCATGCTTGCCATCACTAATTCCACAAAATCATTCATATCTGCTGGATTGAGCCAGCGAGCGACAATGACCAGATTGTGCTGGGGCTCAATTACAATATAATTGCCGCCAAAGCCAGCTGCATAATAGGCATTTCCCGAAAGGGCAGGCATTCTGGAACTCTCCGCCGATTTGTTGAGCCACCACATAAAACCATAATTTGCGTTGGCTTTAGAAGATTGTGTCGCCATATTGATCCACTCCTGACTAATCAATTGTTTGTCTTTCCAACGCCCCTTATTCAAAAACAACAACCCAAACCGGGCATGATCCTCGGTATGAATAAAAATTCCTCCGCCCGAATGACCACCGCCACTAACGGATTGCATCTTGATGCCATCGACATTCACAAAGGCATGCTCATAACCATACCAACGCCAAGTGGTAGAAGCACCAATTGGGTCCATAATTCGTTCTTTGAGTACTTGTGGCAGTGGCTTTCGCCAAATATTAAGCAAGCTGTAAGCGAGTACATTAACTCGTACATCATTGTATTTGAAAAACGTCCCCGGTTCATGAAGTTCGCGATACTTCCAGTCGTCAATATCCCCCTCACGAGACGGACGATCAGCCCAATCATATAAACCAAATAGCTGGCCAGACCAGTCAGAAGACTGGTTCAACAAATGTCGCCAACTGATTTTGCTGTTGTGTTCTCCTCTAAAAGTCCCATCCCAGATGTATGCCCCCATCTTATCATCTACGGATTGTATCAAACCGGCATCTACAGCTAGTCCGGCCATGGTAGACAAATAAGATTTAGTGACGCTGAAGGTCATATCTACGCGTTTGGTGTCGCCCCATTCGGCAATGATATATCCATCTTTGATGATCAATCCGGCAGGGCCGCCGCGGCGTTTGGTGGGGCCTAGTATCTGGTGATAAGGTTCGTGAGAAAAGCCCTTTAGTATGGCGCGGCGCAGATCGCGCTCGCCGGTATATTCGTGTGCCAGCGCAAAGCGCACGGCAGTGTCGAGTGCCGTGGCATTTACTTGTAAGCTTTCAGGTGTTTTGCGCTCCCAATTCCAGCGCTCCGGGAAATAATTTTGGCCCTGAGCCACAAAACCCAACGCCCACAAGAGGAGAAAGAAACTAAGCTTTTTCATACTATTTTTGAGTTTCGTTAAAAATAGCTTTTTGCTAGGTGCTTTGTTAAAAAAGCTGGAATTTTTAG
>JALEHC010000015.1 GCA_022763215.1 Saprospiraceae bacterium | reverse complement strand
GTGGTTGAAACGGAATTTCCACATAATTAGGCTTCGGATTTAGTTGGTACAAAATCGGGCCATTTGCAATCGCACAAGCAATATCATAACCAGATCCACCAAAACTATCACGCAATAATCGAAATGGATCGACTCCTGACATAATTGCCAAGGCGGCTATTAGTGTGGAGCTACTCCCAAAACCCCATTCTCTTGGAAATTCAAGGCGAGTTTCCAGTCGAGTTGCCCCGGTCCAATTGAGGAAAAAAGAATTTTGACTCCGAATCGCCCGTAAGATTTTTTGTAATTGCAGGGCTATTTGTTCATCACTTTGAGCTAAGAAAGAAAAATCCAGCACATTCATTTGTGCTTCAAACCAAGGCACTCCCTGATGATCAAGGCTTTGCCAGTGAAGACCCGGGTTTTCAGCCGGAAATACATTGAGCGTTTGGCCGTATTTAACGGGAAGTGCCAGTGCCAATGCCCCGTCCAATACAAAATATTCTGCGGTAAGTAATAATTTTCCGTTGGTGTGGATCGAATTGAGCTTATTCATGAACGTAAACGCCATTTTGAGATCGAATACTACTCAAAAATGCACGCACAGAACTGAAAGACACCACTTCTTTCTCAAAATATCGCTCCGCAGCTTGCTGCTCTTTCACATTTGCCTCCAAGTGGTTGAGAATATTTTTCAGGTGCATTTTCATATGCCCTTTTTGAATTCCCGTCGTAATCAAGGAACGAACCGCGCCAAAATTTTGCGCAAGCCCCGTAGCCGCCACTATACTCATCAGCTGTTCTGCACTTGGCTGCCCCAATATTTCCAGCGAAAGCTTGGCCAGTGGGTGCAATTTAGTCAACCCGCCTACTGTTCCGACGGCCAACGGCAAGTCAATCCAAAACTTAAATACACCATTCTCCACGGTACAATGGCTAAGGCTTGCATATTGTCCATCTTTCGATGCGTAGGTGTGTCCACAGGCTTCAACCGCCCGAAAATCATTGGCTGTCGCCAAAATCACCGCGTCGATGCCATTAAAAATACCTTTATTATGAGTCGTCGCCCGATAAGGATCAATCTCGGCGATACGGATTGCTTTCCGAAATTTCTCGGCAAATTCTTCACCACTCATGTCCTTGCAAGCTCCTTGAAGTTGATCTATCGGACACTCCACCCAAGCCCGAACAATACAATCCGGCGTAAAATTGGAAAGGATGGCCATGATGACCTCCAGTTCTTTTTCACTTTCGTGAAATGCATCCTGCGTCGCTACAAACTGTTTGAGGGTTGTACCAAATGTTTCGAGTACTGAGTTGATGAAGTTAGCCCCCATCGAATCACAAGTTTCAAAACTCACCTTTAACTGGTAATAATTTGGTTCACGATCAGTCAGATCCAGCAACTCAATTTTTGAAATGCCACCACCTCTTTTTTCCATATTGGCAGTCAGATGTGCTGTTTCTGCACGCAGTTGTTGCTCCAGTTCCGGGAACATCGCCTGTAACTTCTTTACATCGCCAGACCAGCTAAAGTGAACCTGCCCCAACTTAACCGTAGACCGCACTTCTGTGCGAAACCCACCTCGGCTCAACCAAAATTTAGCAGCACTGGAAGCTGCTGCCACAACAGAACTTTCTTCAATCACCATCGGAATGGCATAATGGGTACCATCGATGACAAAATTAGGTGCAATTCCAAACGGCATCGGATAATTGGTGATAGTGTTCTCACTAAACCCATCCAATACCTGTTGTAATTGCTGGTCTTCTTGCCAGAAGGTAGTCAGTACTTCCTTTAGCTCTGTTGGATTAGCAGAAAACCTTTCTGCGATCCAATTTATTTTCTCCTCTTTTGACAATTTGGAGAAACCGGAAATGGTTTTATTTCCCATTTGCTATCGTTTGATGATTCGCTTTTGTGTCTGTTTATTTCACTTTCAAGTACGCATTTGCCAGTTCGAGTCCACGAATTTGGCTTGCTACGTGTTTTTCCAGTTCTTCATATGAGCCTCTGGCATGCTTCAGAAAAGCAGAAGCTTGGCCATATACCGCCGGAAAATTTATTTTTTCAGTCAAATAATAACCATCCAGAAAACTTTTCACCCCACCAGAAATAATAATTTGGTGACAGGCAACTTTTTCGCCCAGGCTATCTTTGAGTTCGTTTACCATTTGTACCATTTCAGCAGCACTGTGCCCAATCATAGCCAGCTCTCTGAAGATCCTTTGTTTTTCTTCTTCACTTCTCAGCAATTCTAGTTTGGCAAAATTAGTGCCCCCACTTGCCGCAAAATCAATAGCGGCTAATGGCATTTGCAACAATGCTTCCAGGCTATTTCGGCCCATTCCTTGCCCAACTTCTTTTACAATAAGCTGGATATCAAGTTGATCTAGTACCCGGGCAATCGTTTCTATCGGTGGATACTTAAAGCGATCTCCTTCTGGTTGTAACCATTCCTGAAAAGGATTAACATGAATAATCAAGCCATCGGCTCGCAACTTATCTAGCAGTTCATTTATTTTTGAAAGTTGGCCGCTTTCTATTAACTCTTCTACCTGAGCGACGCCTAGATTTGCGAAAAGCGGAAGAGCCTCCCCTATTTCATCTCGAACATCAAAATCAGGCAAATATTCATTGCTACTTAACAACGATCGACAACTACCAAGCCCCATACCCATACCAAATTGACCACAGGCTTTCGCCAAATTGTGGTTGATGGTGTTGGCCCAATCTGTGCCCCCAGTCATGCTACTTACCCAAACCGGTGCCCGAAGTGACTTTCCTAAAAAAGAGAGCGATTCGAGTGAGCCTTGTGCGGGATGCGCCGACAGTAGAGGCTCATAATAAAACCGCGAATCCAGAGTATCCTGCCCTACCTGCGATTTAAACGCCAGCTCGATATGGTCTTTTTTCCGGGTTTCCGCTGTTGGATCATTTGGGTCAACAGATTGCTTCAAAATGTTGGTATCTATTGGTTTACTAGTCATTATTTCCAGCTAATCTTTGCAAATTTATAGTAAAGGAGGCATACTTTATAAAATCCCTGCTTTTTCCGACCTTTTGGTTATTCGAAAGGACTGGTCACAAAACAAGGCTTCCGCTAAATAGTTTATGCTAAATACCTTCTGTGAGCTCGTAAACTTGTCCATTTTCCTGCTCTTTTCCACATGCTTTGCATTTCGCGAAAGCGATATCCGACAAAAAGCATCAAAACTCCATGGGGTTTGGGTACGCGAATTTATAGCCTAGTTGTTGTTTCAGTTTTTGATTAGAAATGATTTTGTAATTCGATTTGCCAGGTAAAAATGTTGGTGGTTCATAGCCTTGTTTCTTTGCTTGTGCGGCATAAAACACGGCTTTTTCCGGATGCTCATCTGCACAGGCATTGAATATTTCGCCCCAAGCTTTCTGCTCTAATATCGCAAGAATTACCTGCACCGCATCTTTGCGATGAATAAAATTGATCGGTGCGCTACCATTGGGCACTTCTTTTTTGCCAGCAAAAAAACGCCCGGCTTGTCGCTCGCCCCCTACCAGCCCACTCATCCGCACTATGGTATTGGCACCGCTTTGTTGCTGCACCAACTGTTCTGCCGCTACCAATGCCCGACCGGAAGCAGTGGAAGGTTGGGTAGGTGTTTCTTCGGTGACGCGTTCATTGGTGTTGCCATATACACTAGTTGAGCTGATAAACACCAGCTTTTGTACTCCACTTTTTGTGGCTTTCGCCAAAATTTGCTGTATCTGGCGGGGATGATCTTGCTCGACATTTGGATTTCTTCTCCCTCCAGGTGGAATATTTAAAATCAGCACTTCTGCATCAAAAAAGTCATCCACATCTGTGCCCGTGATTCCAGACGCTTCCGCCTTTATCAGGTAAGGTGCCATACCATCTGCTTTCAATTCGATCATTTTCTCTGGGCTAGTGGTGGAGGCGTTTACCAAATGACCTTGCTTTACCAAGGCTTGCCCAAGCGGTCGTCCAAGCCATCCAGCACCCATTATTGCGATACGATTCATGAAGTTTGATTTACCAAATTCAACCCACTGTGCAGAAAAATGTTTTTATGAGAAACGATACAACATGAAGACAGCAAAATATACGCCTATTAATTGCAGCTTTTATGACGAACTCGAGGCATTGGCTACATTGCGCCGCAAAGCGGACATTCTTTATTTTGATGTGGAAGGGAAAGAACAAAAAGTCACAGACTTGATCGTGGATTTTTTTATTGAAGATAAGGTCGAATACATGAAGTTGAAATCAGGACAAACGATTCGGCTGGATTACCTGATCAGCGTCAATGGCCTCAAATTGAAAGGTTATTGCTAAAGCAGGATGAATATTGCAGGAAAAGAAAATCGTTTCCTGCAATATTCTGGCGATTATTCAATCCGTTCAAAACAGCCAATATCTGGCATTTCCGGATCACGGGCAGTGCCCTCAATATCAATCTGAATAGCATTGGCCTGAGCTGCGCCGTCTGCTATAGAAAGACTGTCCAATCTGTAATTATCTTCATTTTCATCTACGAATAGAATATCATCACGGGTTCCGTTAATACACCTTTTGCATTGATCGCTAAAAAAGCCGAAATACAGCCCATCTTGCTGTTCCAGCAAATCTTCTACTCGAACGATACAATTTTCAAACCAAACATCGAACCAGCCCGGTTGTCCACCCGAAATATCAGCAAATGAAAGCTGGTCTCGTTTCGAACCAAATAAAATAGAGTTTTGGAAGGTCGCATTCAAGCGATAATCTTGTCTTACCTGACACTGGAATGGATCGTCGTAGCAGAAGAAATTACTCAACCCCAAAGCATTTGCATCAACACCATAACTGGCAATCGTGCAATAAGTAAAATTATAATCACCCCCAAAAACCAGATTCACAGAGGTAAAGTTGTTATTATACACCAAGCAATTCGTTGCATTGATAGTCGAATGAAACCCAATAATTCCGCTGGAAGTCGTGTTGTGGATATCGACATTTTCCAAAGTAGCCACCGCCGCGGAGTCTACATACAATCCAAAATTAGCGTTTCGAATAGTCGTGTAGGTAAATCGGTTATTTTTACTGCCTTTACCGAGAATAATCCCTTGCCACTGCCCTTCTTCATCCTGAAAATTCTCTTCCAGGCGATCGCCTTGAATGATAATCGGATTGTCTTTTTCGCCCAACATTTGTAGGCTACCATTTTCAAGGGTATATAAAAAGCCATCATTGAAAACGCCAAGTAGTTCATTCTGGGCAATACCACCATGAACATAAATTCGGGTTCCGGGATTCACCTTCAACAAGCAATCGTCAATAAAAATTTCGCCATACACCACATAAGGCTTTTCATCATCCCAAACGATTTCACCATTATCACAGCTCAATACCACAGGTACGCCTTTATTAAAACGACTTGGGAAGTAATTTGCGTTCTGCCCCCAAGCTTCCAAGTTTACAGTTTGAGTGTTTCCATTTGTCTCAAAAACGATTTTGTCTTCAATCACAAACGGACTTACGGAAAGTGGCTGATCCGGGTCAACGGTCACTTCTGCAAACAAGTAAATGCTATCGTTTGCCCACACTTCCACATCCTGAGCGGTATTGCCGGCAATACCGTCAACATTCAGACGAAAAGCAGTAGCATCTCCCCCTTCAATAGAAATATTCGATATCCGAATCGGACGGTCATTCCGATTATATACTTTTATCAACCGAGTAGCCGAGCCTATTTCCGTGAAAACGGTATCAAACCGCAGCGTATCAACTGAAAATTCGAGCATCACGCTTGAATCTGTGGTAAAATCATCGTATCGCTCACAGGAAATAGTTATGAGAACAAGCGCCAATAAGGCTCCTAGTAAGTATTTCAACATAATAATATGGTTAATCCTAATTCATAACGAAAATCTGGGTTTCAGATTTTCCACAAAAATAACAGAAGCACTTTGAAAACCTAGTTTTGTCGCGTAGGCTATTTTTTGTCAGTATTACTTCCATCCTCTAACACGATCTGTAAACCATCGTAGGCCAGTTGTACGCCTTTCGGCAAATCCTTATTCACCGCTTCATGTAGCCCCATTCTATGGCTCATATGAGTAATATACGCCTGCCGGGGCTGCACCTCCTTGATAAATGCGAGGGCTTGATCCAAATTCATGTGTGAGTGATGCTCGCTATAGTGCAATGCACTCACAACCAACACTTCTACTCCTTCCAATTTAGCTTTTTCGGTTTCAGATATGGTTCGCATATCAGTTAAATAGGCAAAATTCCCCACCCGAAACCCTAAAACGGGCATACGGCCGTGCATAACTTCAATTGGAATAAAGCGAATGCCTTGTACCTGAAACGGCTCATTTTTGTTTACGTCAAAAAGCCGCACCATGGGTGCACCTGGATAAGGATTTTTATCGAATATGTAAGCAAACCGACTTTTCAGATTTTCGATTACTTGCTGAGTCGTATAGACTGGCATGTCGGTCATATTCATAAAATTAAATGGCCGTACATCATCCAGTCCAGCGATATGGTCGTTATGCTCATGTGTAATCAATACGGCATCCAGCCACTCCACACCTTCCCGAAGCATCTGCTGCCGGAAATCCGGTCCACAATCAATCACAAAGCTTTTGCCGTCTGTTTCTACCAAAACAGATACTCGAAGTCGCTTATCTTTTGGATTGTCAGAACGACACACTTCGCAACTACAGCCAATAACAGGAACCCCTTGTGAGGTGCCTGTACCCAATATGGTTACTTTTAATTCGATGGCTCTTCCTCTTTTTCAGTTCCTTGTAAATTCACATATTTCATCAACTGTCGATAGAACTTTGCTGTTTTCTCCTCCAGTTGGTCTTCTTCAATTTCGATGGACTGCAAGATGTCCAGAAGACAATTAATGCGGCCTTCTGTATCATAATATTTATTGATGACTGCTATTTGTTTGTTTTGTACGATACAATAACCAGATTGAAAATTCCCCCTTTCATATCTAATCGTATATTCAATTTCATCAAAGAGGCCTTCAATTTTTTTCAAAGTATGCTTAGTAAACTTCATGTTTTTAACTAATAATTCATGAATAGTAGATCAAAACAGGATACACAGAATAAAGATAATATGGGAACTTATATGTAGTTTCAACAATCTTATTTGTGATTCCAAAACAGCGTTTGGCATACAAACTGAGTTATAAGCCTGTAATACTGTAAACAATTAGAGGGCTAAAATAAGTTAATAATTCGTGCAAAGCGATTTAGGGGAAGTTCTTCTGAAGGAATGTTTCTATTTTTGATTCAATTAAACCATTAAGATGCGTACATTTTCTATCCTACTAATGTTTTCACTTCTATTCTGCTTTAGTCAGCAATTAGAAGCACAACGATTTAAGGCTGGTATCGTTGCCGGCATCAATTTATCACAGCTCGATGGTGATGATCTGGTTGGTTACAACCGAATTGGTATTAATGCCGGTGGTAAAGTAGCGGCGGTCTTGACCGATCGGCTCGAGCTTGGTATGGAGTTGTTGTATTCTCAAAAAGGAAGTAACCGCTCTCGGACCGATAATTTCAACTCCACCTTTGATGAAATCCGCCTAAATTATGTGGAAGTCCCAGTGATGCTGAGTTTCACAGACTGGAAATTTCAGGTAAATGGTGGTTTTTCATACGCTCGTCTTATTGATTATCGAGTAGAAGATTTTCTGGAAGGAGATGTAACCGAGTCTTTCGAGTACAATCAAAATATATTTTCTATTGTAGTTGGAGCGACTTACTTTTTCCGCGAAAACTTTGGTTTAAACCTACGCTGGACCCAGTCTGTTTCAGATCTGCAAGGTATTGATGGTGGAAATACCATTCGAGATCGTACGATTGGTCTTCGCTTGTTATATTTGCTGTAAAACGATCTTTATGTTTCAACGTTTCTTAGCATTTTTCCTATTTGCCATTTTTATGGTAGCTTGTAATCAATCTTCTTCCGAGCAATCACAATCTAATGATGTAAAGGGCAATTCTTCTGATTTGGCGAAAGCCGAGACAGAACAATTGCCACCCATGCCACTGGATACCCTGAAAATGCTGTATGATAATACAGACTATGTTGACTTTGTATTTTTTGATGCCAATTTTAGCATTAGCCAAAATGACAAGGCCAGCATTCAGGCAACAGTTGCCCACATCTCTACAGATGGCACTCAGATTAACCCTTCTTGTCAGCCTCGCGGACGTGTTTTCTACCAAATGGAGGGAATTAATCGTTTTGAAGCTGATTTCTTCCTTAATCAAGAATGCGTTTACTTCATCTTTTACCAACAGGGAAAAAAGATGTACGCCACCAAAATGACTCAGCAGGGCTTCAATTTTTTTGCTAATATCTATCAACAAGCAAATCAACAGCAGCAACAACAACAGCAGTAATTTACTGTTAGGTACAAAACTTTGCCGATGGGAAATAACTTAGCTGTCATCGATCTAGGAACCAATACCTTTCATGTGTTGATTGCTTCCGCAAATCAAAAAGGTGGTTTTGATGAAGTTTATCGTGAACGAAGATTCATCAAACTGGCAGAAGAAGGCATTCAAAAAATCGGGCCTGCCGCTTACGCAAGAGGCCTGGAATGTATGGCAGATTTTGCTGAAAAGATCGAGCAGTATCAAGTGAGAAGTCTGCGTGCTACCGGTACAGCAGCACTTAGAACGGCTTCCAACGGCATGGATTTTGTCAAAGACGTGAAGGCCAAGACCGGAATCCAAATTGAACTGATTAGTGGCGACGAAGAAGCTAGGCTTATCCATCAGGGGGTACTGCGCGCCGTTCCATTTGACGAAAGTCGAAACCTGATCATGGATATTGGAGGAGGGAGTGTTGAATTTATTATTGCGGATGAACAGCAAGTGTTCTGGTCACAAAGTTTTCCGATCGGTGTAGCTGTTCTTTTCAAAGAATTTCACCATCACAATCCCATTTTAGAAGAAGAATGTCTTCGAATAGAAGCCCATTTGGAACACTCGTTGGGGCCTTTGCTCAAAGCAATGGAACAACATGAAGTGCGCACGCTCATTGGTGCTTCTGGTACATTCGATGTATTAGAGAACTTACTTCCAATAGAAGAGAAAGGTATACTTTATTCAAAAATTGTGGTAAACCATTTTCCTGAATTTTACTCAAAAATGCAATCATCCACATTGGAAGAGCGGCTAAAAATGGAAGGCATTCCACATGCGAGAGCTGAAATGCTGATTGTGGCTCTTGTTCTAATCAATTATATACTAGAGGTATCATCTGC
>JALEHC010000156.1 GCA_022763215.1 Saprospiraceae bacterium | reverse complement strand
TTATTTCCTGGAATACTGGCCGAATACCACCAGCCATCTTTTTGTGCTTCCACTGTTGCGGGTAGCACTTTAGGCGGATGTTGAATGTTTTCGTGCCAGGCATAAAGTGCGATCATTCGATCATACCGTTGTTTTTCTGGGGCTTGCCGTTTGGCAAATTTTGCGTTTCTGCCGCTAGCGTCAATAACATACTGGGCACTAATGCTCATCTCTTTATTTTGCTTTCGCAAAATGAGGTTCCAGTTGTTATCTGCGGATGTACTTTGTAGATAGTTTGTTTGGAGCCATAATTCTGCACCTTGCTTTTTGGCTTTATGGGCGAGACTTGCGTCAAATTTTTTTCTGTTTAGGCGCCAGCCATGGCCATGCGTATGGAATAGATAATCGTTGTGTTCAAGCGTTGCTTGTCCCCAACTTCCCATACTAAGAGGAGCTTTTTCATGACCTTGCATTAGTTCATTTAGCGAAAGCTGTAAGCCATCCAGTACCTGATTGGCCATTGGACTTAGACTTTCTCCAATTCGATTTTCTTTAAAGTCACTACTTTCGATCAGCAGACATCTGAGTTGGGGCGCATGTTTTCGAATACTGAGAGCAGCAGAGGAGCCGGCGGGGCCGGCTCCAATGATGACAATATCATAATGGTGTTCTGACATAATTTTTAGTGTCGCTACTTTTTCTGTGGATACTGCTCTTCGAAAGTTTCATAATCACCAATTTTGTCGGTAACTCTTTCCTTTTCGACGTATTTGGTTTGGCCATCAACTGTTTCACTCATGACGAAACCCAACCATTTCCAGGCAATTACCATTTTATAGTCTCCTTCTTTATTGGCGGGTATGCCTCGAGACCACTCGGCTTGGTGCCCGTTTTCCAGAAATACCTGCAAAGGACGGTGAGCCGGCCACCAAAGGGTCATATTGGTTGTTTGGATGCTTTTTTCATAAGCACTATTTGGCGAAAGCTTATTCCACTGATCATAGGTCACATCAATATCTTGGGTGCTACACTCGTTAAAATCGGCTTGCCAAGGCAGTGCAGAGTATTTGGTAATATCTCCGGGTTGCAGCCCATCATCAATATTGTTGTTCCATTTCAGACCTGGCGCTTCGTACAGATTTAACCCAGGAGTCGTTGTAACATTATTAGTTTGCATACTCGGCAAATATTTCTGATCGGCGTTTATGCGATATGCCTTTCGGTAAATGGCAGGATTGCGAATAATCCAAGCGACTTCGCCGCCTGGGCAAAATGCACCTCCTAGTCCCATATCAAGCGTTGCCTGATCAATTTGCGAAAGCGACATATCGGAATCCTTGGTGGAGTGGTAAATACCTTCTTCTTTTTCGTTGATAAATTTACCATCTCTCCATTGTCGAAGTATATAAAGCTGCGTATCCGTCAATCGCAAAAATTTACTCGGCAATTCGTTCGTAATTGGATTGTCGCCAGCCAGTAGTGGCATAAGTGGCTTCTCAAACTGAAATTCGTCGAAGGTGTAATAATGGCGATAGAAGACATTTTCTTCTCCCGGTTGACGTAAGGACATAAATATTTTCTCACGATGATAATAGTTCGGATCATCTGGTGCAGGGCCATTGGTACTAGGTTGAGGTGGTGGCGTAGCCAGCATTTCCATATAAAAATTACCACCTTGGCCCGTCGAGTGTGGCTGGTAAGACTGCCCAAGATAAGAGGTCACGTTCCACATTTGGGCAGGGCGCGAAATCAAAGGCCAGATTTCTTCATAAAACTTCGGGTAATAGTCTGGGTTGTAGCGCTTTTGCGCAATCCGCCATGAATCCAGGTTCACATCTTTTTGCTGATGCCCTTCTTTGAAATCATCTTGCGTACCATATAAGTATGGCTTGTATGCAAAATGTTTCACACTCAAATCATAGATGACATCATTGATTGTAATCAAATCAGGAATTTCAGGTGCGTACCTTGGATAGCCTACAATCACCCAAGAAGGGTCTTCTATACGGATATATCTGACTTGTTGATCTTGTTCATCGTAATAAGCCAGCATTGCAGTGACCGGCCCATCAGAGGTATCATCAAACCAGCCATCATTATTCGCATACGTTTCGATTAAGGGATGCGGAAATTTGTGATTAATCGATCCACTAAAACCATGGCCTCCCAAGACCGTCAGTGCATTTGAGTCACTGGTACGAATTTCGCCAAGTGTTTCAATAAAATAGGGCTTGGTATCATCTGGTGGGAATGTTTGGGCATACAATGGATTTTCTCCTTTTTTGAATGCTGCTTTTTGCCGAGTACCTCTAACCGTTTGCGGCCCGGGATCAATAATCAGTCGATTCCGTTCGATATCATTTGTAATTTCCGGATTTCGAAGCGGATGATCTTCTGCATAGCCATGTTCACCGGAAGTTTGTTCAAAATCATACCAAGCTGACTTTTTGTTGGCCAAATGTACCGTCCAGATAATGTCAATAAGTTCACCACTTCCGGTTGCTCCACTGACAATAGTACCTTTGATTTTCTTTTTGGCATCTTTGACCACAAGTGGTTGGCTATTCCCATCTTTATCGGTCATATAAACCTTGAATTGTGCTCCTTGACGAAGGATAGCTTTATCTTTATCCCTGAAAGATTTGATGGTCGGGTAATGGCCATCTTTGGCTGTTTTGACATTTCCCCACTCATCGCACTCCACTGGCATTTGTCCTAGTTGAGCTGGCGGCAAATAAAAATGGTTTTGTTCGCTGTCTCCGACACGGGCAATACCGATAGCCGGATGAATGCTATATTGCGTACTCATAATTGTTGTTTTAGGTGTTAATCAAAAAAGTTGACAGAAATACCATCCATGAGGGCACGGGTATCACCTTCCGCAAGTTTGCCATGAGGCCCCATTACCACTACATTAACTTCGATATCTTTGGCTCCACTGGCGATCAGTTTTTTTACTTGTTCCGTCGCATCAAAACGATGATTGGTAGGTGTATTGTGATGACGATGGCGATTGTCGAAGAAGTGGCGGTTTAGTTCAGGAACATCACAATGACCAGGGCCTCCAACACAATTGCCATGACCAAAACGAGCAGCATAACCCACAAAATTGTCATTTTCTTTTATCGGAGTATCATGGTTCGCATCGGGTGCATTCAGGAATACTTTAATAAAGTGAGATTTGACAGCTCGACGTACACCGTGTAAGCGAACTTCCACTTTTTTATGGTTTTCCAATACTTCTTTATGAACATCTGTAGCCTTTGTATTCAGTTTTACAACTGGTACATCTGAATTGATGCCATAGTATTTGGAGTCCATCACATATTCGTAGCCAAGTTTTCCTACATCCAATAATTGCTGTACGGTATAATGCCAAGGCATCATGACTGCCGTCAAATCGTCTACTTCGGCATTTTTGTGTTTTTGTTGCCACAAATACCACATGCGGTCTACATTAGAATGGTGGCCCCAGGCAATGGGATCAAAAAAAGCAACCAAATCTACAAACATGCTGCCATATTCAGAATTAGTAGACGTTTCGCCTTGGGCGAAATTGAAGTATGGGTTTTGACCTCCAGACCATATATGTCCAGTATTGTGTGGATTTTGACTCAACAAACCAAAGGACTGATTGGCGTAATGTCCGCCTCCAAAATCAGCCCAATTAGGTGTTTCGAGTATACCATCAATTTCATCTTTAGTAGGGTAGTGGTGGTGAAAATGACCGGCCATATTACCATCATAGGCCAGAACGGGGCGATTGGTTTTCGGATCACGTACGTATTGCTGATCTGTTCCTTTACCCTTGGTGTTGTAAAACATACCTGGAAAACGAGAAGCATGCCAAAGTGGATTGTTGCCATGCATCAGATCACACATTTTACTGTATAACTGATCAGAAACCTGTTTGCCTAATTCATCTTCAATTGCCCAACGAAGTGCAATACCCGAATTGAATAATACATCGAGTAAGTCTTTGATCTTATTGAGGTCATCAGGTGTAATATCTCCTCCGGCACCATTATTTTCTTCAATGTACTTTTGAAGTTCTTTTATATTATTTGGCGAAAGCCAACAGCGATAAGCAGGTGGAATGATGCCGCCTACTACCTTTGATTTTCCTTTAGCTGGTGCCTGTGGAATTCCCTTTTTATACTGTGGCAATGTCCAGTCCCAATATGGCAAAGTGACATTAGGAACGAAGTCTTGCAAATTGAGTTCAAACTCATAAAGGTAGGCTCGGTGCCAAGGAAGGAATTGCTCCCAACCATGCTGACAACTGTCACCATGCACTTTCGCATAGCTGTGGTATGAGCGTTTATCAAGCGGATATTGGTTGAGTTCGAATACTTTTCTGAATGCCAGACGCAGATTTTGCAGCTCATGCGCTGGAATATACTGCATATTTTTGCGTTGTTTCAGGCCGTTGCTGTCGTGGTGTATTTTATTAGGGTCATGATGCGGTGGATGAATAATAGTACCATCGTATTCGGTTGGGCGATCATCGGGTTTGGCCGAATGATCTTTTTCTGGGCAACCATCGTCTATCCAGCCACTTATCATATCGATATCAGTATCAGAGACTTTGGATCCCCCGAAAGGGAAACGCGGAAACATAGTACCATCGAAAGGGTATTGTCCCCGCATAGCAATGACGATGCCAGAGGCTTCGCCCCGTCCAGGGTATTTGGGACCATCAGAAGGTGTGGAACAGCAATCGCTTTCGCTAGATTTGGCCGAAGAGCCACAACAAGAAGAGCCGCTGCTGCCAGATGAATCTTTATCGCTCCCAAGAGCACTTTCTTGATCTGCTTCCTCACCAATATTTTTTTTGGGAGCAAACATGGGAACGCTAAATAACACTAACTTTTGGAGTTCATCAAGAGACATGGTGTTCCAAAATTGGCCATATCCTTGATAATCAGCAGTAGATTCACCTGCCGCATCGGTAAGTATAGCCTTAAACCGCTCATAGCGGTCCGGCTGTTTTTTCTTTGCCATAATTGTAGGGTAATAGGTGTAAAAATTACCCTAAAATAGAAAAGTGATATTAATTATTCAAATGAATTATCAGAGATGCCGAAGAAATGCCAAAACTGGCATTTAGTCAATCGTACTTTTGCTCACTAATCTTTGGATACCAATATATTCGTCATCTGGCATTTCATCGCCATCCCAATCGAGCATACTCCGAAATACGCCCGTTCCATTTGGCCGAATTTCGACATCGTAAATGTAGGTCACTTCTGGTTCTATGAGCATCAAGGTATCGCCAAAAGTATTCCAAATGCCCCGCGTTACATTTACAATACTGTCGTTGCCATAAGCTCGGTAGACGGAGCGAAACTTGTTGTCGCGTTCATAATAAGTACGGATTGGTTTGATACCAAGTGTTTTTTCCCATTGTTCTTCAGAAACTTCAAAAATGGAGGTGGAGTCTTCATCGCCGCCCACGGAGTTCATAACTACTCTAACAGAAATCGTCTCCCAAATACCAGGGATAACTTCTTTGAGCGGCTTGGGTGTTGCCGTTGTATCTTGTTGATTAGACGGAGCGTCATTGCCACAGGCAACTGCAAAAAAGGAGATCAAAAGGATAAGAAGAAAATGGCGCATAGTTCAGAAATTTTGTGCGCACAAAAATATCAAATATTGGATAGCAGGGGTGTTTTCGAATGACTTTTTGTGAAAGTAGTGGGCGTCTTTGTCAAATGAGGCCCACTACTAATTACCTTAGGATGCCGATTCCAAATCACCAGAACCAGAGATTTTTGATTTGATTCTTGGTTGACCATAATAATAGACATCACCAGAACCAGAAATGCGTACTTCCAGGCTTTCGGATGCATAGACTTTGGCATCACCAGAACCAGAAATTCTGATTTTTACATTCTGGGCTTGTACATCAGATGTTTTTATATCACCAGAACCAGATATTTTAATCGCAATATTGTTGGCATCACCACGCATTTCAATACTGCCTGATCCGCTAATGCTGGTTTCCACATCCTGGGCATTGCCTTCAAATCGCAAATCACCAGAACCCGAGACGTGTAGTTTCAAATCTCCTAAATTGGTGAACCCACTTTCGGTGCGGATATTGCCTGAGCCACTAATGGAAACATAGTTAAGATTAGGGACGGTAATATAGACATTGAATTTTTTGTAATTATTGACATTCTTTTTGAATTTGATTCTCCAAACGCCATTGTCCACTTCCGTGGAAAGCAGGTCAATTAGGTTTTCTTGGCCTTCTACCCGAACACTTTGGCTTCCTTGTTTGAGGTAAACATTACCACTAAACTGCAACTTGACACCCGTAAAAGCTGGAACTTCCAGTTGTTTTTCAATAACCGGACCTTTGCCAGATAGGCCGCCCCACCATTGTGCCTGAAGTGAAACCGTAAAGAGAGAACAAATGAGAATTAGAAAAGCTAGTTTTTTCATTTTACAGAATTTTATAGATTGATGTTGGAATATGTGTCGTAACTTCTTTTCAAAAGGTTACACAATCAATGACCAGAAGGAAATTGGCAAGTTGCTTTATATCTTAGATGCATAGACAGACAAAGTCCCCTACTCGATAGTCGATTGATTTTATCTGATGGGATACCTCTTAAATTTCAAACTTTATTGTAATTTTCCATGAGTAGTTAGACAGAATTATGAACAAGTAAAATTTTATAGGGTCAGCACAAAATAATCTCCTAAGTATCTTATCATCAATTAGCTCAATCATTTTGTGCTGACAAATTTTACTTTTCCATAATTTTGATCTGTCACTTACAAAACTTAGTTTACATGTATCGACCGTTGGTTCTTTTCCTAATTGTTTTTGCTTTTTGGAGTTGTCATAATGACGCGACTCCTGACTACAAAACACTTCCTGCGATTATAGATCAGGGGATACATGTAGTAGTTGAAATTCCAGCCGGAACGAACCATAAAATAGAATACCAAACGGATAAGTCTGATTTTGAAGTGGATCAGATCGATGGAAAAGATCGTATCATTAATTTTCTTCCATACCCAGGCAATTATGGCTTTATTCCATCCACGTATATGGACCCTGCCCGAGGTGGCGACGGTGATGCGCTGGATGTACTGGTTTTAGGCGAAAGCCAACCAACAGGAAGCGTGCTGAAAGCACTACCGGTAGGCGTTTTGCTACTAAAAGATAAAGGAGAACTGGACAGCAAAATAATTGCCGTTCCGATGGATAGCTCCCAGCAAACCATGAATATCAGGGAGTTTAGTAACCTTTTAATCGAATACGATGCTGCAAAGCGGATCGTAGAGGAATGGTTTCTGAACTATAAGGGGTATGGCGTAATGGAACTGATCGGCTGGCAAGATGAAAAGTATGCCTGGAACGAAATTCGCAAATGGGAAACAGAATGATATGCCGCCAATTTTAGAAAGCAAACGTATGCACCTTCGGCCTCCAAGAGCCGATGATTACGAACACATTTACCGGCTTGGTTCGAGTAAAGCCGTAATGAAATACATTAATGGGGGCATTCCTCAAAATCGGCAGGAAGCAAAAAAAGACCTTGAAAAAAGACTAAAAACAGCTAACATGCCACTCGGCTATTGGATTGCTGAACTAAAGGATCAGGGCGATTTTTTGGGCTGGATGTGCCTTAAACAACTAGATAATTCACCACATATCGAGATTGGTTATCGCTTTTTGGAAGAATACTGGGGACAGGGATTAGCGACCGAGGGCGGGCAAGTAATTCTGGAATATGCTTTTCAACAGCTCAAGTTGGAGCGCGTACTGGCTGTGGCATTGGAAGAGAATCAAGCATCAACTCGAGTGATGGAAAAACTGGGGCTGGAAAAAGAGGGCTATGATCAATACTATGGCGTAGATGTGGTTGTTTATAGAATAAGTCGGGAAGATTATCTTAAAACCAAGCATTAAACCAACTTTTGCCTTCTGATCTTGTTCTGTTTGCTGTAATTGAACTCCGTATTTCAATCTATGAAACCAGAATTGGCCAGCAAAAAAATGTGTAAGCCGCAGCAATATTTGCAGCGTTTTTTACCTTCTCTGTTTACCGGGGCTCAGCCTGCTATTTCCACGAAAGTGGAAGACATCAACTGGACTACATTGCCCACTAATTCAGAAGTGTCTTTTGCCGTTTTCCCTTCCATAGAGTCCATTTTTGAGTTTTGGCAATCAGGTGTGTATAACCAAAACCTGCTGTTGGACTTTGCCTATTTGCAAAACCTTGAACAGTATCCGATCAAAGACTATGAGCCTTATTATTTTCTGTTTAAATATCGCTCAGAGATTTTAGGGGTAGCTTACTGCCAACTTTTACATATCGCACCAGATGAAAATATCGATCTGGGAGTGGACAATAGCCTACGGCAACGCTTTCGCAAATGGCTGGCTGGAAAACTGCGTTTTCAAATGCTAATTTGCGGAAATCTGATGTTTTCAGGAGAGCATGGATTTTCTTTCAATCCCTCACAATGTAGTCGTACTTCTTTCCTCACTTTCGTGAAAAACGCTATGGAGCTTTTTGCGCAAAGCAAAACCAGCGTACATTTATTAGGTATTAAAGACCTCGAAGAACCTTCCGCTACTTTAAATCGTAGTGGTTTTTCCGCTTTTACTTTTCTCCCTAGCATGACTATGCCGCTTGATCCGGATTGGCAAAATATGGAAGACTACCTTGAAGCATTAACTTCCAAATATCGAGTAAGAGCAAAGCGGGCATTCAAAAAAGCCAAACAAGTTGCTTTCTTGGAGCTTAATCAGGAGCAAATACAGGAACAAGAAAAACAGATCATTTCCTTATACAAAGCGGTAGTCGAACAGGCTAGTTTTAATGTGGTACATATTCCGGAAAACTATTTTTCAAGTTTTAAACAAACATTTCCGGATGCATTTCGGTTATTTGCTTGTTATCAAAACCAACACCTTGTTGGTTTTTACACCACCTTTCGGAATGGGCATACATTGGAAGCACATTACCTTGGCCTTGACCATGAAGCAAATAAGCCCAATCAGTTGTATCTCAATATGTTATTCAAGATGATTGAAGTAGGTATTGAAGAAGGAGTGAAAGAAATTGCCTTTGCCAGAACTTCTATGGCGATAAAATCATCGGTTGGTGCAAAGCCGATTTCACTTTACAACTACGTGCGTCATCGTCATCCATTCTGGAATTTGTTTATAGCCCGACTTATTCAGTTTTTGGAGCCTCGTGAGGAGTGGAAGGCTCGACATCCTTTTAAG
>JALEHC010000014.1 GCA_022763215.1 Saprospiraceae bacterium | reverse complement strand
TAATTCAATCGTTATTAAAACACAATTTTTGTGAAATAATGTTCATCATTTTGTCAGAAGTGGATCATCTCTAAATTCAAGCAATGTTTTTTGGATATTATTACCTGCTTTTATCTGTACTTCATAAGTGCCCGCCTGAGCCGCTTTCCCCATCCGTTTTTTTCCAAAAAAGGGCTCGCCCAAAGCATAGCCAGCAAATTGTTCCACTGCCTTTCGGCGAATGTCATTTAAGGCTCTAATGGTTTTAAAATTTTCCGTATCCATAGCTATTTCTGCCAAATCACTTTGCAGTTGGTGACAAACTTTTTTCTCTTTTTCCAAATCATCTGGAATACGTTGTTCCAGTGCTTTTAGCATGATGGTCAGTTCATTATGATATGCTTTGATTTCTGCCAAAGTATATGCCATTCTGAAATTCCAGTACACCCGATTAATGCCCTGCTGTACCGCTACTCGTTTTTCCCAATGATCTTCTGAAAACGGATTTTTTACAATGATGTCCACTGAATCCATTTTTTCATTACCTACCCAAAAATCAATAGCGGCAGCATTAACCGGATTCTGACCTCTAAATTCGAAGTAGGGTTGCTTTCGCCCCGTATTAATTCGTTGCCATCGGGTGGCTTTTTTAGGTTGAAACAAATGTAATGCTTGCTTTGTCACTGCATCGTTCAATTGTCTTAAGGGCTCAATATTGTCCATGATCCAAATACTTCTTCCATGTGTTCCGGCCACCAGATCGCCTTCGCGAGGGTGAATGACCAGATCGTGTATAGCAACGGTCGGCATATTGGCCATGAGCTCATGCCATTTTTGTCCACGATTGTAAGAGAAATGAACGGCTTCTTCTGTACCGACAAACAACAAATCCGGATTGACAAAGTCTTCACGGATAACATAAGTACTCCAGCCTTTCGGCAAATTAGAAGTGATATTTGACCAGCTTTGCCCGAAGTCTTCCGTAACAAAAACATAGGCTTGCATGTCATCTTTGCGGTGATTGTCCAGCGTTACATAACAACGTCCGGGGACATGTGCTGATGGCATGACCCGACTTACCCAGATATTTTGCACGCCTTTCGGCAAATTTAGCCCCACCTCCTGCCAAGAGGTTCCGCCATTGCGGGTCAGGTGCAGTTTTCCATCATCTGTACCAGCCCAGACGACTGCTTCATCCATTGGTGATTCAGCAATAGTGATAATGGTGTAGTGGTTTTCACCACCCGTTACGCTATTAGTTAAGTAGCCACTATTCGTTGGATTCCGCCATTTCGGATCATTAGCTGTTAAGTCTGGACTGATTATCCGCCAGCTTTTTCCTTGGTCAACGGACTTGAATACATGATTTCCACCAAAGTAGATGGTATGTGGATTATTTGGCGAAAGCACCAACGGACTACTCCAATTGAATCGGAATTGAGCAGGTAGTTTTGGTCGATCTACATACTCGTAATAAAACCAATGCTCTCCAGGGTAAATCGTGTATCGAATCATCGTATCCGGAAATCGAGGATCGAAATATGCTTTAAAATTGACGATGGTCTCGGGAGTAGGCGTAATGTACTCGTGTTCACGCGTTTCCAGGTTGACCTTTGCGGCAAATCCGACATGATTTACAATATAGGCAGTCCGCCAATCGGTCGGATCAATTTGTGCATGAAACCCATCACCTTCCCCCACCCAGGAGTTGTGTTCGTTCAGGATTCCCCTCACTTCACGACTATTACTCGGCCCCACCCACAAGCCATTATCTTGCAATCCACCAATCACATAATACGGATCGCGCATATCCACTCCAATGGCATAGTATTGTCCAATCGCCATATTGTTGAAAGACAAAATACTTTTTCCACCATCTATACTCAACCGCAGACCTTGATCGGTGCACAAATACATAATATTACTATCGTAAGGTGCGATCCACATATCGTGATCATCGCCACCATCGGTACGCCAGCGGCGCGATTCAAACGTTTCGCCTCCGTCTCTTGAAATTTCAAATCCCCTCGAAACGATATAAATGTTATCCGGATTAATCGGATCGATTTCTATTTGACCATGATAAAATGGACGAACGGCATGAAAGTATTTGAAGGTCCAGCTTTCACCACCATTATCCGAGCGATAAACACCTGAGCCAGGAACGCCTTTCGGCAAATTTTCATCTGCTTCCACTGCTGCTACCATGATATCTGGATTATTCAGATGGATAGAAATATCAATCATTCCGGTTGCGCCTTGCGGCAAACCTTTAGTCAGTTTTTGCCAACTTTTTCCACCATCGATACTTTTAAACATGCCTCCCTGCTCACCGCCACTGGTATAGAAGTATGGTTCGCGAAGACGATGATAGAATCCTGCAAACAAGATGTCGGGATTGTCGGGATGAAAAATGACCTCTGTACAACCCGTTTTGCTATCATCAGGCAAGCCACTGGTCAATTTTTTCCAGTTTTGGCCGCCATCTGTTGTCATGTATAGTCCACGACTTCCTTTATACCCCCATAAGTGGCCAACTGCCGCTACGAAAACGATATCCGGATTCTTTGGATGGATAGCAATTTCCGCAATGTGGTGGGTGTCTTCTAGGCCCATGTGTTGGAAGGTTTTTCCACCATCTATTGATTTATAAATACCATCGCCCCAGCCACTACTGTTGCGATTGGCGGCTTCTCCGGTACCTACCCAGATGATGTCCGGATTTTGTTGGCAAAGCGTGACGGCGCCAATAGAACCAGCACCATAACGATCAAAAATAGCGTCCCAGGTGATACCGCCATTGGTGGACTTAAAAACACCACCAGAAGCAGAAGCACACAGAACGTGTCGATAATCCGTATGGAGGGCATCAACGGCTGCGATCCGACCCATCATATTGGCTGGACCAATATTTCGCCATTTGAGTTGTTGGGAAAATGGATTGTCTGTCCGTTGTGCAAAAACTATGCAAGAAGAGCATAGTAGGAGGAGAAGTAAAAGCTTTTTCATACCCAAAGTTTATTTGCCACTAAAAATAGGAAACTTTCGCAAAGAAGGAGGAGCCGAGTAATTCCAAGTTGTTTTTTCGATGGCGGAGCTTGCTGATTTTATCAAAATAATGGCATGCAATAATTAAATCGATTGCATAAATTTGCATTTTATAGAATTTAAAGTATTGATTATTAGTAAATAAAGGTGTATTTTTATTGCAAAATTGCAGGAATGCCTAAGACAAACCTTTCGGATATTGCCAAAGCCCTGAATATTTCTCAGGCGACGGTTTCCAGATCGCTGAATAACCATCCATTGATTAAGGATGAAACCAAAGAAGCCGTACAAGAAATGGCCTTAAAGCTAGGCTATCAGTCCAATCGCATCGCTTCTGCTCTGCGAACAGGTAGTACCCGAATGATTGGCTTGGCTGTGCCAAGGCTAAGTGCTGATTATGCCGTATTGTTGAACGTGATGGAGGAGTATTTGCGTAAAGCAGGCTTTCATACCGTCTTGGTACAAACCGGCGATAGCCTGAAAAGTGAGCGTTCTGCGATACGCTATTTGCTACGTTTGCAAATTGATGGCATTGTTCATGTGCCCATGAAAGAAAATGGCAACTTGCGCTTATTACGAGATTTGCGGAAGCAAAAGATACCAGAAGTCTTTATCGGAAAACATACAAGCTTACCCAATGCATCTGTTTTATTGCCAGATTGGAAAGGGGCCGGGCGGCTAGCCGCCCAACATTTGTATGATCAGCAGTGCGAACAGATAGCATACATTGGACAAACTAGTGAACGAGCACAAGGCTTCCTCGAATTTTGCGAAAGCAAAAACATAAATGTAAACACTTACGAAACGCTCGATATTTTCCGCAAGGAAAAAGGAAACGATCAGTGGCCCGATGGCCTATTTTGCGAAAGCGACGAATTGGCCTACCAGATTTTACAACTGCTAAGAGAAACAAAACCAAAGCAAGAGAAACGAACGGCAGTTATTGGCTGTGGCAATACCCCCCTTGCCCATGCCGGTATTTCAAGCATTGACCTGGCTTACGAAAAAATGGGCCAGCAAGCAGTACAACAAATGCTGGGCCTCATTGCTCAAC
>JALEHC010000155.1 GCA_022763215.1 Saprospiraceae bacterium | reverse complement strand
GTAGAAGTGCAACAAATATCCGTCAGGGTTTTCAATTCAGCCGTACAATTGATATAACTGACCACCACATGATCCGGATATTTTTCCTTGAATTTGCGAAAAACTGGAGGCGGACAAGAGTCAGCCAAAGAACAGCCTGCTTTCAAATCAGGTAGTAGCACTTTCTTTTCAGGCGACAACATCTTTGCTGTCTCCGCCATGAAGTGTACACCTGCAAATACGATCATATCTGCATCTGTATTTGCCGCTTGCTGCGAAAGTCCCAGGCTATCCCCAACATAGTCAGCAATATCCTGAATCTCAGATTCTTGATAATAATGCGCTAGAATAATCGCATTCTTTTCTTTTTTCAAACGCTCGATTTCCTCAAACAAATCGAGACTTGGGTCGACCTCTAAATCCAGGTATCCGGTAGAAGTCAGCTTATCTTTAGCTAATGTTAAGGTTTCCATATCAAAAGTTTGTTGAATTTGGCCAAGCACCTAACTTCCGTTAAATGCCACACTTACTACATACAAAAATAACTTAGTTTTGTTTTAAAACTAACATTTTTTAGACGAAACGCCCCTCAGCAGTAAATAAAGCTTTCGCTAAATGCCTTAAAAAGAAAAGCCTTTCCACTATTATAGCAGAAAGGCTTTCTTTTTTATGTATGCATCACGGCTAGAGCCGTGGATCATGCTTACTTCTCGTCTTCGTCATCCTGAGAAAGCTGGTCTTTCAGCTGTGAGAATACATCCAAATCACCCAATGTTGATTTTTCAACAGATGACTGCTGCTTCTTCACGGCATCATTCGTCTTACGACGCTCTGCATCACGCTCTTTTTTCACCTGCTCATCTGCTTCTCTGCGGATATCATCCAAGTAACGTAAGTGAGAAACCAAGATACGCTTATCGTCGCGGTTGAATTCGATTACTTTTACAGTCAATACTTCATCAACCTCGGCTAGTGTATTGTCTTCTTTACGAACGTGCTTGATTGGAGCAAATGCTTCCAAACCGTATGGCAACTGAACAATCGCTCCGCGATCGTCACGACGCAATACTGTAGCTTCGTGATAAGAACCTTCTGGGAATACATTTTCGAACGTATCCCATGGGTTTTCTTCGATTTGCTTATGGCCCAATGACAACTTGCGGTTGTCTTTATCGATTTCAAGAATTACGATATCGATGTCCTTGCCTACTTTCGTAAACTCAGATGGGTGTGCAAAACGCTTCGTCCATGACAAATCAGAAATGTGTACCATACCACCGATACCTTCTTCCAATTCTACGAATACACCGTATGGCGTAAGGTTTTTCACCTCGCCGGTGTGACGGCTGCCAACAGGGAAACGATCTTCGATATCGCTCCATGGGTCTTTTGACAACTGCTTCACAGAAAGGGACATCTTGCGATCGTCTCTGTCGATGGTTACAACTTTTGCTTCATATTCCTGACCTAGTTTGAAGAATTCACGTGCATTAATTGGCTGGTTGCTCCAAGTAACCTCTGATACGTGAATCAAACCTTCAACACCTGGAAGGATTTCAAGGAATGCACCGTAATCTTCAATATTAACGATCTTACCTTTAACAGTAGATCCTTCCTGAATAGCCGGATCCAATACCTCCCATGGGTGTGGCTGCAACTGCTTCAGACCAAGAGAGATACGCTTCTTGTTCTCGTCGAAGTCCAAAACTACGACATTGATCTTCTGGTTAAGTTCCAGAATTTCACTTGGGTGACTGATACGACCCCAAGAAATGTCAGTGATATATAATAGACCATCAACACCACCAAGATCAAGGAATGCACCGAAGTCTGTAATGTTCTTAACAAGACCTTCAAGTACCTGACCTTTTTCAAGGCTTGCGATGATCGCTTCACGCTGCTCTGCCAAATCGCTTTCGATAAGCGCTTTGTGAGAAACAACGGCATTCTTGATAGCTTCGTTGATCTTTACTACCTTGAATTCCATCGTTTTACCAACGTATGAATCATAATCGATGATTGGTTTGATATCGATTTGTGAACCAGGCAAGAATGTTTCCAAACCACCCGCATCTACGATCAAACCACCTTTTGTCTTACTGATAACCGTACCTTTAATAACGGTACCGTTGTCGTAAGAATCTACGATGCGCTCCCACGCACGCAGCAACTTAGCTTTTCTTCTTGAAAGGATTAGCTGACCTTTAGTGTCTTCTTGCTGCTCCACATAAACGTCAACGTGATCACCTACAGCCAAATCTGGTGTATCTCTGAATTCAGAAAGAGAAACCAAACCATCTGACTTGAAGTTGATATCCAAAACAACATCACCATTATTGATAGAGGTCACTTTACCAGAGACAATCTCATTTTCAATAAAGTCACGAAGTGTTGACTCATACTGCTCCAGATACTCCTGCTTTTGCTCTGCTGAGTATGCTGCACTGATTTTGTTACCAACTTCCCAGTTGAAATCATCGTGTGCACCTCCTACCTCAGGTTCATCCAGAACGATCGGATCATCTTCATCCTCCTCTTCTTCTTCATCAGAGGCATCATTTTCTGACGCACTTGCTTCAACTTCTTCTGTGGTTTCTTCTTCAGCTGCTGCTTCAACGGTCTCTTCTTCCGTTGTTGATTCTTCAACTTGTTCAGCAGTGTTCTCTACCGTTTCTTCAACGTTTTCAGGAGTGTTCTGTACTTCCTCCTCTTGTGGATTTTTGTTTTCTTCAGACATATAAATTTCCTCTTCGGATTTAAATTTGCGAAAGGCAAATGTTTAGTGAATAATTTTTTCAGGGCTGCAAAGGTAAGATATTCTCAAAAGTAAACCAAACAAATTTCTCTGTAAATTAAAGAGTTACAAGTTTAAAGGCCTTTTCTGTTCCAACATCTCAAAACAAACACAAAATTTGTACTTTTAAGATTGAAAAAGTGAACCCAAGCACGGGTCTCAGACTTACATTAAAGACATCTATTACTTTATTATAGCCAGTGTGCCAAGTCAGATGATCATACTGGTTCATGACTAATAACGGTTAACAACAATGAGTGAGCAACGTCCTTGGTTAAAGAATTACCCAAAAGGGGTTCCGGCTAATATTGATCCGGATGCATTTCCTACCCTGGTAGCAATGTTTGAAGATACATTCAAAAAATATGCAAAAATCCCAGCTTTTACCTGCATGGGAAAAACCTTAACTTACGAACAGGTCGATAAACTTTCTGCTGATTTTGGTGCTTACCTTACCTCCAGAGGGCTAGAAAAAGGTGATCGCATCGCCTTGATGATGCCTAACCTCATCCAGTACCCAATCGCCCTTTTTGGGGCTTTACGGGCCGGCCTGATCGTAGTTAATACGAATCCACTCTACACGCCTCGTGAAATGCATCACCAATTCACAGACGCGGGAGTTAAAGCAGTGATCATTGCTGAAAATTTCGCAGCTAATCTGCAAAAAATTCTTAAAGACACCGAAATTCGTACGGTTATCGTTACCAGCCTTGGTGAAATGCTCGGTTTCCCGAAAAAACAAATCGTCAACTTCGTCGTCAAATATATCCGACGCATTATTCCCAAATACGATATTCCTAATACGGTTTCCTTCTCAGAAGCACTTAGCCAAGGTAAAAAGTTTACCCTCAAACCATACCAGGGTACTCAAGATGATGTGATCATCCTGCAATATACAGGTGGAACCACAGGCGTAGCGAAAGGAGCTATGCTTACCAACAAGAATTTAGTCTCCAATATGCAGCAGATTCGAGCTTGGATGATGCCATTCCTAATGGAAAAGAATGAAGTCGCGCTTTGCCCATTGCCTCTTTACCACATCTTTGCGTTTACGGTCAATTGTCTGGCTATGATGAGCATCGGTGCTCACTCCGTATTGATTACCAATCCAAGAGATTTACCTTCGCTGATAAAAACTATTAAATCAAGTAAACCTACACTGATTACGGGGGTAAATACCTTATTTAATGCACTGGTTAATCATAAAGACTTTTCTTCCGTCGACTTTTCAAGTCTGAAGATAACAGTAGGTGGTGGTATGGCCGTTCAAAGACCTGTTGCCGAGAAATGGCAAAAAGTAACGGGCTGCTTCCTTTCAGAAGGCTATGGTATGACCGAATCATCACCAGTAGCAACAACCAACCCACTAGACGGTACTGGTCGACTAGGAACTATCGGTCTTCCGATTCCTTCTACAGATATGCGTGTGGTAGACGACAATGGTTCGCCTTTGCCGACAGGCGAAGTGGGCGAATTACAAATCAAAGGACCTCAGGTCATGAAAGGGTACTACAATCGACCAGAGGCTACTGAAAATACCATCAAAGATGGCTGGTTATGTACAGGTGATATCGGTAAGATGAGTGAAGATGGCTTTTTCCAGATCGTAGATCGTAAAAAAGACATGATACTGGTATCCGGTTTCAATGTTTTCCCAAATGAAATCGAAGAAGTTATCGCCAGCCACCCGAAAGTATTGGAAGTGGCAGCTATCGGTATTCCGCACGAAAAATCGGGTGAAGTCGTAAAGGTATTTATCGTTAAAAAAGATAATAGCCTCAACAAAAATGAGGTCATTAGCTTCTGCCGAGAAAACTTGACCGGCTACAAAGTGCCCAAGGAAGTAGAATTTAAAAAAGAGCTTCCAAAGACAAATGTCGGAAAAATTCTGCGTAGAGAATTACGTGACAATTAAGCCAATAATAAAATAGGCCGCAGCTGAGCTGCGGCCTGTTTTATTAAAAAAGTATGATACCCAAATATTTATTTTACTCCGTAAGCAAACAATCCACCATTGATTTCAAGGCAATAAACATGGGCTCACGACCTTCTTCTGTTAGTTCATCTTGATCTTCGAGCGTGAGCATGTCTTCTGCAAAAGCTAAAAGATCTTCCTGTTCGGAATCTTCAAAAAAAACATTTAGGCGTTCCCGAAATACCTTGCTCTTAACCTCTTCAATCAGCTCCCAGTTTCGCTCTTCAGCCTTCCCCATTTGGGTTTCGGTGACCGGAGGCAGGGTTTGAGCTGCATTGTCATAAATGGTTTTCCAAAGCATAGTTGCCAGATAAAAGAGATATT
>JALEHC010000154.1 GCA_022763215.1 Saprospiraceae bacterium | reverse complement strand
TACATGTAGGCCTCCGGCAAATCTGTCTGTCCATCACCTTTCAAAAAAGCGTGGAAAAATGCCCTTTCAATATTAAATTGATAAAAATCAGAAATATAATCTCCAAAATAAACATTGCCGACCGCTTGACGTACCCGTCTTCTCGACCAGTCACCATGACTCCAAGGCCCCATCACTATGGTATTATAGGTATCCGGATTATTTTTTTCGATAGTCGAGTAGGTTGTTAAAGGACCGTATAAATCTTCTGCATCAAACCAACCACCTACAATCATCATGGCTGGTGTAATATCATTCAGGTGCTGAATGATACCACGTTTTTGCCAGAATTCATCATAGTCGGGATGATTACGCAATTGTTGCCAGAAGAAGTTGTCTTCGTAATATTTATCAAGATTCGACAAAGGACCAGCATCCAGAAAAAACTGATACTGATCGGGTGTCCCCAAATTCGGTGCTTTATACCAAGGCTCTTTTGTAGGTTCTTCTGTTTGATACCCAAATACCGCCGTTGCCCGCCAGTAGCTTAGCAAATAAGCACCATTGTGATGGAAATCATCAAAATAAAAATCGCCTATACACGCTTGAGGGGAAGAAGCCTTTAGCGCCGGGTGCGCATCTACAGAACCCGCTGTGGCATAAAACCCAGGATAGGAAATACCCCAAATACCTACTTTACCATTGTTGTTTTTGACATTCTTGGTCAGCCAGTCGATGGTGTCATAGGTATCCGAGCTTTCATCGATGTCATTTTTGGATTGTTTGTTGGGGATATGCGGACGCATATTGTCGTAGTCCCCCTCTGACATCCATCTTCCTCTGACATCCTGATAAACGATTATGTAGCCCTCTTGCATAAGGTAGCGATTAGGCCCCAAGATATCCGGATATTGGTTTTGGCCGTAAGGCCGACAAGAATAGGGCGTTCGTTTCAACAGAATCGGGTATGTTTTGGATTGGTCTTTTGGTGTGTAGATGGAAGTAAACAAACGCGTTCCGTCGCGCATGCTAATGTACACTTCCTGCTTGTCGTAGTGCTGGGCGGCATAGTCGCCATCTACCTGTGCTTGAGCGACTTGCACAAAAAATAAGCACATTAAAAAAATAGATAACTGCTTCATAAACGATGAGTTTGTAATAGAGAACGAATGAATCAAAAGCGCCAAACTTCCATAAAATTGGGTATAATAGGGCACTTGTTTGGCGAATATTTTGTTAATGTAGTAAATTGAAATCACTCTATTTTGTTTTTAGAAAATTTTCTGATTTATGGAAATCTATGAAAGTCCAGTCATTTCCGCTTTACGCGAAATCTATGCGCCTATCATTCAGCGAAAGCTGCCGTATCAAAGCCTGAAAGAACAGCTTCAGTTATTTGCCGAAAGGCTCCAACAAGCATACCACGACCAACACACCATCGCTTGTATCGAGATTAATAACAATCATCCGGATTATCTCGGACAAACACACGAATTTTTGTTTGAGTGTGGGCTGCAACCAACGGATTTTCAAAAAACGATTGCTAATGAATATGGTTTTGATAATTGGGATAACATACCTGATAAACCAGTCAATTGGGTTTTCGAAGATGCCGTAAATCTACTGCTTGACGGCGATTACCAACAACTAAATTCACTTCTTCAACAACATCCAGAACTAGTCAAACAAACTTCTGATTATGGCCACGGCGCCAGCTTGTTGCATTATACAGCAGCTAATGGCGTAGAAATTTGGCGCCAGCGCATTCCCCTAAACCTGATCGATATGGTCCAGCTTTTGCTTGACCATGGTGCCGATACTTCCGCAACTATGCAGGTCTATAACGGCCAACATACGGCCCTCCAACTCATGGAGACCAGTGCACATCCATGGGCAGCAGGTATCGACAAAAAAATTCTTGATTTATTGGCATAGTTCATCCCAGAGAAGACCAGAAGGAATAAGCACAATTTCTTTACATTTGCCGAATGGAAGTTTATTCACTTTTCGAAGTCAATGAATATATCAGGCGTATCCTGGCGCTCAATTTGCCAGAAGCCGTCTGGATAAAATGTGAGATTGCTCAATGTAACGAGTCGCGTGGTCATTACTACTTATCGTTGGTGCAAAAAGAAGGCGAAGATATTATTGCACGAAGTGAGGCCGTGATCTGGAATCGGACTTACCGTAAAATCCGCCGTTCTGTTGGTTTGAGTATTCGTGGGCTATTGCAAGCCGGAATGGAAGTCAAGATCAAAGCCAAGATCGATTTCAATGAAAAATATGGCTTCAAGTTGTTGGTTGAAGAAATTGATCCAGCTCATACGCTTGGCCAATTGGCATTACAAAAACGAGCTACCCTTCAAAAATTACAGGAAAAAGAGTTACTCGGTAAAAATGCTCGTTTAAGCTTGCCGGTCGTACTTCAGCGACTAGCCATTATTTCTTCTGAAAATGCGGCTGGTTTGCAGGATTTCCTCAATCAAATTACATCCAATCCTTATGGCTATTATTATGATTTAAAGCTTTTTCCAGCCGCTATGCAGGGTTTACAAGTTGTACCGGATATATTGAAGCAAGTGCGCAAGATCAAACGCGCTGTCATACCTTATGATGCTGTGGTGATTATTCGAGGCGGTGGTTCCAGGCTTGATTTGACCGCTTTTGATCAATACGAGCTTTGTGAGGCTATGGCTGATTTTCCCCTTCCGGTACTCACAGGTATTGGCCATGAGACGGATGAAAGTCTGCTGGATAAAGTGGTACATACACCTCTGAAAACACCGACGGCTGTAGCTGAGTTTATCATTAATCGCAATCTCAATTTTGAAAGCGAAATCATGCAATTGGGTTTGCTTTTGCAACGGCAAGCCGGTCAGTTGCTTCAACTGCAGCAACTTCAGCTCCAACAGCTCGAAAAACAACTGCAATTCGACGCTAGTCGGCTGCTGCAACAACAGCAACAACAAATTGATTCCTTTGAACAACAAATACCGCAGTGGAGCCGGTTTCAGATAAAATCAGCCCAGCAACAATTACAAGAATGGGAAAACCAACTGCATATTTTTAGTGTCGAACATACCCTTCAACGTGGATTTAGCATCAGCTTAAAAGAAGGGAAACCGATTCGCTCCATAGATGAGGTGCAGTCAGGCGATAAAATCCAGATTCGATTATCTGACGGAGATATTCAGGCAGAAGTAGATTAAGCCAACATAAAACTTCAAAAACAAGGTCAATGAAATACGAAGACGCATACCAGGAATTGCAACAAATAGTACAGGCGCTTCAAAACGGGCAGATTGGCGTAGATGAGCTTTCTGATAAAATTAAACGGGCTGCGGAATTGATTGATTTTTGCAAAAAGCAGCTTCGAAATACCGAAAATGATCTGAACCAATTATTTGAAGAAGCTTAGTAACGGGCAAATAATAAGGTTTCGATCTGCTTCGCAGTAATTTTAGCGTAGATTGAGGCGTGATAAAGAAGCATAGCCTTAGCTACGCGACTG
>JALEHC010000153.1 GCA_022763215.1 Saprospiraceae bacterium | reverse complement strand
GTAGATGGGTGCTTTTTTCCATTAACTTTAAATGAAAAAGCTTTGCGGTTTTTATTCAGACTGTACAACTATTATTTTTCTCCAGACAAGCAATTTGCTCGGAGGCTCAAATCTTTAATCGGCTTTACGCCTTCTCGTCTGGACATCTTTGTTCTGGCCTTTTCACACAAATCCACGGCTTCTGAAAAAGGCTATGCAGCACAAAACAACGAACGACTCGAATACCTCGGAGACGCTGTACTGGGTACTATAGTAGCAGAATACCTCTTCAAAAAATATCCAGACAGCGATGAAGGTTTCCTTACCAAAATGCGCTCTAAAATTGTAAAGCGTAAATCCCTCAATAAAATTGGTGATAAAATGGGCTTGGATGTACTCCTTTCGGAATACAACAACACCCGTCTGAGCCGTTCTATGCTGGGAAATGCAGTGGAGGCTTTGGTCGGAGCTATTTACCTTGAAAAAGGGTACGATGGTACACGCCGATTCATCGTTCGGAAAGTTTTGCGCAATTACGTCAATGTTCACGAGTTGGAAAGCTTTGACGATAATTATAAAAGTCAATTGCTCGAATGGTGTCAGAAAAATGGCCAATCTGTTAATTACAAACTTTTGGCCAGATACAAATTCGAAAAGCGCGACCGCTTCAAAGTGGCTGTTATGGTCAATGGGAAGCGTTTGGCGACAGCCGATGATTTCAACAAAAAAAGTGCAGAACAAACAGCCTCCGAAAAAGCAATGCAAGCGCTTGGCATATTGACAGATGACTAGATTAGCTTTTTATATTGGCACTTTCTTACCAAAAAATACTTGAATTAGCACCCGATGCGATTGTCATCGAACGTGCTAAAAGCTTATCCAGACCTCAACACTGGGTAGCTCGGCTCCAAAATGATGCCTACATTTGGGGGGAAAGTAAAAGCAGCGGTAGCCAGACATATCTGGTTAGTGTTGATCGCGCTACCCTTCAAGCTCGTTGTACTTGCCGCAGCTCCAAACAGCCCTGCAAACATGCATTAGGAATACTCTTTTCTTTCCTCGATTTTCGAAGAGGTTTTTTATTCGAGCCAGATACGCCTGATTGGGTGCCAATCAAAGGGTCCGCTCTACCGGCCCCAGAAACAAAAGATAAACTCCACGCCGACAACCAAAAACGCCTCGAAAAGCGGATTGCCTTGATGAAATCAGGCCTTCAGGAACTAGAAGCCTTTTTATTAGACATGAGCCAACAAGGCCTTGCCTCCCTTGAAAATGAACCTGCTAGTTACTGGGACGAAATCGCTGCTCGAATGGTTGATGCCAAACTTGGTAGTATCGGTCGAAAAATAAGATCTTTCAAAAGTATTTTTGAAGAACCCGAATGGCTCGACCGGCTCGCCGGAGAAATAGCCCAGCTATATTTATTTTGTCAGGGTTTCAGACAACTTGAACACTTGCCCGCAGAACAACAAGACGATTTCCTAAGCTTTGGTGGACTTAACCAGAAAAAAGATGAGTTACTAAGTCAAAAACCGGTCAAAGACCAATGGCTCGTCATTGGCAAACAGGAGGGAGAAGAAGAAAATCTGCGCTGGCGCAGAACCTGGCTCATCGGGGTATCAACCGCACGTTTTGCGTTGCTGCTCGACTTCGCTTGGGGCCGTGAGGATTTTCCTATGCAATGGCCACTAGCTTCGGCTTATCAGGGCGAAGTAGTGTTCTATCCGGGAGCCTGGCCTTTAAGGGCAATTATGAAACAGTACCGATTTCAGAATGATCCGATTGATGGTCTGCCAGGATTTACCACTTTCGTGGAATTGTCCTCCCATTTTGCGAAAGCATTAGCTCAAAACCCTTTGATGTATACAATTCCTGCCCTTTTGGCGAAAGCCCGAATCAGTAGGCAAGGAGATGATTTTTTCTTTGTAGATGCGGAACAACGGTATATCCGCCTTGAAGCAGATGAGCAAAGCAAGTGGAAATTGTTGGCGCTGAGTGCCGGAAGCCCCATTGGTGTTTTTGGAGAGTGGAATGGTCAATTTTTTACCCCTCAATCGGTATTCACGCAAAACAGAGTTGTTAGTTTGTAAAAGATGATTGATTATTGCGTTACAGACTTCATTAAAATGTTATTTTTGAACAAATCTCAAGCCAAATAACATGAGCGAATTCAGACAAGTTGTTAAGGATGGTTTTGGTACCGTCTTAGGTTGGATCAAGAAATTTTTTATTACCATCAGCATTTTAGCAGTCGTAAGCGCAGGGGTATACTTATGGGTATGCAACTGGACATATAGTGAAGGTACTCGAGCAGGCTACCTCATTAAAATTTCCCGCAAGGGTGTCGTTTTTAAAACATATGAAGGCCAACTCAATCTAGGTGGTTTTCAATCAGATGAGTCGAGTGGGCTAGCCGGAAATATCTGGAATTTCTCGGTATATCAGGATGATATCTATGAGCAGTTGCAAGAAAGTGAAGGAAATAAAGTCGTACTTCATTATCGCCAAAAATACAAGGCTATGCCTTGGCAGGGAAAGACCGATTATTTTGTCTATAAAATAACAGCAGCAAAAGGCCAAAACAAATAAGTTTAATAATTGAAATTATTTGTTTACATTTGTAAGCAAATAATTATCATTTATGGCGTATGTTGTTATTGTGAGCGATGAAAATTCAACAGGTACAGTTGTTAATCAAATTCATCTTTCTTTTGATGCTCCTTCCATTTCTGTGGAAGAACTTATCAAAGCACGTGTCGAGCAAGAGTTGGAAAGTCATCATTCTCAGGAAAAAGCGACTACTTCCGATATCACTTCCCGTCAACTAGATAAAAAGAACTCCAGGCATATCGCATTGGGGCCATTCCGTGAAAATGGCTTCTTTATTCGTGTGAATGGCAAAGCCATGGATCAATTAAATGAAGAAATAAAACTCCATCCAAATACAGATATTCGTTTTGTACAGATCAGATAGCGTCATTTTGTCACTCAAACTTGCACTTTTTGACAAAAAGTCAGTCTGTTTTTCATTATTTCCGCCTTTTGGTCAGCAAAGTTTAGCTGGCACAGCAATTGCATATAGGAGGGTGTAATTCGTAATACTCCAATTGACAAATAAAAAATTAGGAAATAATGAATTTAGTAAATGTAAAACCAGGTTTCGTTCGCACTTCTCAAATGGACAAGTTTTTTGATGATTTCTTTCAAGCTAATCGCGAAGTAAAGCCTGCTAGCTATCGTCCGGCAGCGAATATCATCAATCAGGAAAAAGCATACGTGATTGAGTTGTTAATCCCGGGAATTGATAAAAAAGAGTTAAATATCGCCCTTGAAAAGGATATTTTAACAATAAAAGCCAATCGCGAGGAAACGAATGGCGAGGATAT
>JALEHC010000152.1 GCA_022763215.1 Saprospiraceae bacterium | reverse complement strand
TTCCGGACTATCTGCCTGTCGGCAAATCGCTTTCGGCTTCCGCCAAAACAGAAACGATCAAAATTAATGTCGCAGCAACCCGAATCAATTACAGCAGTATAAAGTATGTTATTGATATGAGTACAACGGATGGGAAGCAGCACCATAGCGAAGGAGAAGCACACCTGAGCCCTGACTTTATATTGGGTGATGAAATTGACGAAAGTTCCATCAGCGGCATGGGCTATGCCGTGAGCGAATATAGCACCCAAGAAGATGATTGCTATACCTCTATTCGCATTGGCCGAGAGCCAGAATCAGGTAATCAATTACTTTGTAAAATTATCAAAAATTGTAATGGCGAAATTCCGGATATTGACTTGGAGGACTTTCCAACATTAATAGAAGAGCAATAGACTTGTTCACCGCATCATCAAATGGCTACAAGCGGCAAATTTCATCCTGTACTTCGTTGAAAAGCCTCGCCGATGCTAAGGCATCGCCTACTTTTTTCGCCTTGTACAAAATAAAATTTGCTTCGCTCTCGCTCATTCATGACACGATGTACAAGTCTAAGATTTTTGAAATTCTATAAACCCTAAGCATGGAAGACAGTTTAAAAGAAAAGACAGGCCAACCACTCGAACACTGGATTAAGGTGGTGAAGCAATCGGGTATCGAAAAACATAAAGCGATTATCGATTTCCTGAAAAAGGAACATGATTTCACCTATGGTTTTGCCAATTTTGTGGCACACAAAGCCAAAAAATCGGATGCAGGCTCTATAGATGATACCGATTTGCTCAAAAATCAGTACAAAGGTAAAGAACACTTGATGCCGATTTATGAAGCCATATTGGAAGCCATCCAAAACTTTGGTGACGATATTACCATTACGCCTAAGAAAACGAGTGTTAGCCTGATTCGCAAAAAACAATTTGCTTTGGTCAAACCAGCTACCAAAACGCGCATTGACCTAGGACTGAAAATCAAGGACAAGCCAACGGGCGAGCGATTGGAAAACTCAGGCCCTTTCGGAACGATGTGTACGCACCGTGTACGACTTAGCAAGGCGGAAGAAGTAGATGCCGAATTGATTGCCTGGTTGAAGGAAGCATACGAAAAAGCAGAATAATAATGATTCGAGTTGTTTATTTTTCACTACTGTTTGTTGTTGGCCTGATGGGGTGTGCAAGAGATAATGCGCCCGTCACCAATATTTTTATAGTCCGTCATGCCGACCGACCAGAAAGCGTCGATCAGCTCAATGAAGCCGGAGAGGCCCGGGCACAAGAATTGGCACGCGTGCTTAAAAACATTGACATTGATGTGCTTTACAGCACCAATTATGAACGTACCAAAGCAACTGTTGCCCCTGTAAAGGACGCTCAAAACCTTGAACTCAATCTGTATGACCCTAAAAATTTATACGGCTTGGTTGAAGAAATTAAGCGTTCTTACCTCGGAAAAAATATCCTGATCAGTGGCCATAGTAATACCGTTTTACAAACCATTGCTATTTTGGGCTCACAAGCCGATGAGACCAACATTCCCGGCCATGTATTTGATGGCTTGTATGTGGTACAGTTACAGGGTCGCGATCTGATCAATAAATTCCAACTGGAATACGGTGCCGATAATTAACAGTTACAAAATCGAGGGCTGAATAAACCCTTGTTTGTCCGGAAAGTCGGTGGTAAAATGTAAGCCACGACTTTCTCGGCGCATGGCTGCCGAGCGCGACACCAAATAAGCAATCGTAATGAGGTTTCGCAATTCACAAAGTTGAGGCGAAATAGCGGAGCTATTGTACAAGGCTTCTGTTTCTGTGTACAACAAAAACAGTCGGTCCATCGCCCTTTTCAATCGGACATTACTGCGTACAATGCCCACATAACTCGACATGATTTCCTTTAATTCTTTCATACTTTGTGTAATCAGTACCAACTCTTTGGGTTGGGTGGTACCGCGTGTTTCCCATGCTGGAATGCCCTTCTGAAACTCAATTTGATCAATATTAGCCACGACATCTTCTGCAATTCGATGCCCGAAAACCAAGGCCTCCAATAAAGAATTCGATGCCAAACGATTGGCTCCGTGTAGCCCGGTACTGGTGCATTCGCCACAAGCGTACAAATACTGAATAGAACTACGCCCGACTTCATCTACCCGAATTCCACCACATAAATAATGACAAGCAGGCACGACTGGAATCATGTCTTCCATCGGATCAATACCAATACTAACACACTTATCATAAATCGTCGGAAAATGTGCCGTAAAAGCATCTTTATCGAGGTGGCGACAATCCAGAAACATACATTCCTCTCCCGATATTTTCATTTCATTATCAATCGCTCGGGCAACAATATCACGAGGAGCCAACGACTTCCTGGGATCGTATTTTTGCATAAATTCCTCTCCTTCCCTCGTTTTTAGGATGCCTCCAAAACCCCGCACGGCTTCTGATACTAAAAAAGCGGGGTTTTCACCTGCTGGGTTATATAATGAAGTTGGATGAAACTGCACAAACTCCATATTTTCCAACCAGCCTTTTGATCGGTATACCATTGCGGTACCATCGCCGGTAGCGATAACCGGATTGGTCGTTGCCCGGTAGACTTGTCCGGCGCCTCCAGTAGCCACTACGGTTATCTTGGCCAAAATCGTATCAATATTATTGGTTTCTTTATTGAGTACATAAGCACCATAACACTGGATATTGGGCATGAGCCGAGTGACCGTATATCCCAGATGGTGTTGGGTAAGCAAATCGACAGCAAAATAATGCTCTAATAAAGTGAGGTTGGGTAAGGTTTCGGCTTTCGCCAAAATAGCACGTTGTATTTCCCAGCCGGTTAGGTCTTTGTAATGGAGAATGCGATTTTCGGAATGCCCCCCTTCTCGTCCGAGGTCATATCGCTCGGTTTGGTCTTTATCAAATCGAGCGCCCCAGTCAATAATTTCCTGTACTCGGCCAGGGCCTTCTTCCACCACAATGCGAACAATTTCCTGATCGCAGAGGCCATCTCCGGCATCTAACGTATCTTCAATATGCTTTTCAAACGTATCAATCTTTTTATCCCATACGGCAGCTACACCACCTTGTGCATAAGCAGTATTGCTTTCAGAATCATTGGTTTTGGTGAGAACGGTAACATTTAGCTCGGGGCGCTTACTGGCTATTTTGATAGCAGTTGTCAAACCGCCAACTCCAGAGCCAATGACCAAAACATCAGTTTGTATCATGTCGGTGTCTTCAGTTTTTAGAATTCCCAACAAGATACACAAACCGATGTTTTAGCGCAGACCTTCTTTGCAGGATTACCTACATTGGGACTAATTCTTCATAATGCGAATAATGATCAAAAATTTGTCGGACATACTCTACTGGCTCCATACCTCGCACATATCCATATTTGATGATAGGTTTGTTGAAGTTTTTGGGATATGTTAAATCAAGCAGACTATTCTCTACCATATTGTCCCAAACCAGCGGATCACCTTGCTCGGCTTCGGTGAGTCGCTGCGCGTCTTGTACATGGCCCAGACCGCAGTTGTAAGAAGCTAAAGTAAATTTCACCCGCTGAATGGAGTCCGGAACGGTTTCCCATTGTTCCCAGAGCTGATTCAGGTAAGTAACACCTCCCCGAATATTTTGCTCTGGGTCCGTGATATCTGTAACATTCAATTCCTTGGCAGTAGCAGGCATCAATTGCATCAAGCCACTGGCACTAACCCATGATTTTGAATTCGGATTAAACTGTGATTCCTGATAAATCACCGCACTAATAAATCGCCAATCCCAACTAACGATAGGCGCATACTCCTGAACAATTTCGTCATACGGACTGAGTCGATCAGAGTTTTGGCTATAAAACTCACTTCTTGCTCGCTCTTTAAAAGAGCGTTTGTTTTTGAAGTATTTATTATAAATGACTGGAAAATCAACTGTCTTTTTGAAGCTTTTGAGCCATTTATCAATTGCTTTTCGGAGCTTTTTAGAATTTTTGCGGACAGCCCAACCTACTCGTTGCGTCGAACTCATGGCCGTATTGATATCCAGAATTGGATAATAAGAGGCATTAATACTAGCGATATTCTTATCAGCTACCGTGTACTTAATTTCCTTATCTACGACCATTTCGATGATCTTATCCGTTGGCATACTCCCATCCACCGTATCGATAAAGATTTCATCGCCCAGCTCAGACTCCAGGTTTTTAATTCTTTTATAATAAGATGAGTTTTTCCGAACAGCCACCGTATCTCCAATCAATTCAATTGGATCTGAAACCAGTGTTTTATCAATCTCGTGTAGCTTCATGGAGCGCCAGTTGGTAGGCTTTCGCTGAATCAGGACTTGATTGGTGAAGTACAAATCCTTTGAAAAAGCGACTTGTTTTTTGCGGTCTTTTGTAATCGTCATCCCATGAGCAATCAAGTCCGCTTGGCCTTCATTTAGCATAGTGATCAGATCATCTAGGTCTTTGGCGATAATTATTTCGAGTTTCAGATCGAGGTGGTCGGCCAGTCTTTGCAGCAGCTCATACTCAAATCCCATTGCTTGACCACGATATAAAAAATAGCTGGTACCACTATAGACCATTAATGTTTTCAGAACGCCATCCTCTTTGATGTCATTTAGGTCTCTTTTAATTTTTGGGGTTGTCGAAGGCAGCTTAGTCATAGAAGAAGTGGACATAGCGGGTCGGTCGCTTGGCTCACAAGCGATCAACAACCCCAACAGGCTGCCTAGCATCATTAGTTTTCTCATAATATCCTTTTAGTGGCTTGCCATGCAAGCCTTTTCATTCTCTAAAATAATAAAAATGAATTATGTATTTGTCAACTACAAATCAGACAGTCTTACATAAAATGCAGGTTTTATACAGCGACAATGCCTCTTATTAATCAATAAGACCGAAGAATCGTTACGAGTAAGCTTAAAAATTTTCGACTACAATGATCTTCCATTAACTTTGAGACCATGAATATTGCAGTCAATACACGCTTTTTGCTCCCCGGCCGATTGGAAGGTTTGGGTTGGTATACGTATGAGGTCATGCACCGAATGGTTCAGCAGCATCCGGAACATCAATTTATCTTTTTATTTGATCGCCCGTTTGATGAGCGTTTTGTTTTTGCCGATAATGTAGTGCCAAAGGTCGTTTTTCCACCGGCTCGGCATCCGGCCCTGTGGTATCTATGGTTTGAGTGGGCCTTGCCTCGTATTTTACGCCAAGTAAAAGCAGACGTTTTTCTCTCCCCCGATTCGTATTGCAGTTTGCGAACAACTACGCCAACACTCATGGTTACGCACGATATTGCTCATGTGCACTATCCAGAGCAAATCCCGTCGCTAGTCAGGCGTTATTACGATTATTTTGTGCCCAAATACCTGAATAGTGCCCATAAAGTAGTCACCATATCCAACTTTTGTAAGACAGACATCATTGAATATTATAATATACCTTCTGAAAAAATCACGGTTGCACACAATGGAAGTCGGGAAGGGTTTTTCCCCCTTTCGGGAAATGAACAACAAGCGGTAAGAGATCAGTTTGCAGATGGGAAGCCGTATTTCTTTTACGTTGGTGCCTTGCACCCACGTAAAAACCTGGTTCGCCTGATCCAAGCTTTTGATCAGTTCAAACAGCAGACCGCTGCGCCAGTCCAACTACTTATCGGTGGCCGCATGGCCTGGCAAACCGGCGAAATTGCCGCAGCCAAAGCAGCAGCACAACACGAACAGGACATTCAATTTTTGGGTTATTTGGACGATCAGGATCTGAAAAAACTACTCGCAGCTTCGCTTGCACTCACTTATGTGTCCCTCTTTGAAGGGTTTGGCCTCCCCATACTCGAAGCCATGTACAGTGAGACGGCCGTTATTTGCTCCAATGTTTCGTCCATGCCAGAAGTAGCAGGTGAAGCCGCCCTTAAAGTTGATCCTACTTCTACAGATGAAATTGCTGCAGCCATGCAATACATTTGGCGAAAGCCAGAAGAACGACAAGCACTCATCGAAAAAGGAAAGTTGCAAAGAGAGAAATTCAACTGGGATGAAACCGCCCGGATATTATATCAAGAGCTCAATC
>JALEHC010000013.1 GCA_022763215.1 Saprospiraceae bacterium | reverse complement strand
TCTTGCAAAAACTGCTCCTCCCCCAGGAAAATACCAGTCTGCAAATTCTTCAGATAACCATTCAACGCCCAATTGCGTTCTTCCTCCTGTGCTTGAACATTACAATAACATCCGACGAACATCCCTAAGACCAATAAACTACGCACGTACTTCATCGGTCTCAATTTTTCCATCAACTAAAGTAATCACTCTTCTGGCCCGGTCAATCACTCTCTGATCATGCGTTGAAAAAATGAAAGTAACATTCTCTTTCTGATTGAGTTCCAACATAAGATCTAGCAAATTGGCAGTCGAGTGAGAATCTAGATTTGCAGTTGGCTCATCAGCCAAAATGAAGCGAGGCTTTGGTGCCAAAGCACGAGCTACAGCAACCCTTTGCTGTTGTCCACCAGACAACTCTGAGGGCCGTTTATTTATTTTCGTCTCCAGCCCCACAGCTTTCATCAGGGCATTTACTCGACTATCGCGTTCGGCTTTACTCTTACCTTGCAACAGCATAACAAACTCCACATTCTCTTTTGCAGTCAGCACCGGAATCAGGTTGTATGCTTGAAAAACAAACCCGATATTTTCCTTACGGAAATCAATCAATTGATTGTCACTTAGCGTAGCAATATCGGTTTGGTTGATCTGTACGCTCCCATTGCTTGGTCGGTCTAGCCCTCCAATGATATTAAGCAAAGTCGTTTTGCCAGAGCCAGAAGGCCCGACAATAGCGGTAAACTCTCCTTCTTTAATCTCAAGGTCGACACCATTCAGTGCATGGACAGGAATCTTCTCGGGATTGTAGGTTTTAGTAACCCCTTTAGTGGTTATGACACTCATTTGGTTGGATTTTAAATTTTGCGAATTGCTTCTACCGGCCGCAATCGGATGGCCTTAAAAGCAGGGTAAATGGCAGCCATTAAAGCGGTAATAAAAATAGCTACCGGAATTTGTACATATACACTCGGTTCCAAATCAAAATAGACTTGCTCCGATAAACCATACATCTGTAAACTCTGAGAAAAGCTGGATAAGTCCAGACCATTTTTCCCCAGATAACTGATCGTCAGACTGCCCAACAACACACCCAAGGGTGCCCCAATAAGGCCAAGCAACAATGTTTCCACCACAATCATCAGGAAAACCTTGAGTTTATTCATGCCAATCGCCATCAACATTCCCAATTCTTTTACTCTTTCCAAGACCGCCATCAACATCGTGTTTATGATTCCAAATACCAGTGCCAACATGATAATCGTCAGATAAATCATAGACACATTCTCAATCTGGGATTCATACAACTGCAAGTCAGGTGCTGCTTCTCGGTAAGTATCTGTCTGTAATTTTGGAAAAGCTTTCTCAAAAACGGATTCTGTTGTTTCCAGTGTTTCTGGATATCGAAGCATAATAGCTACTTCATGCGCCAATTCCCCGGAAGGGATAGGATCGGCTGTTGCTTCTGTCAGCAATCGATTTAGGTCTTGTCTTTTCACAAATACATTGCCTTCATCGAAAGGAGCATTTCCTGATTCAAAAATTCCAACCACCCGAAAAGCGCCTGCGGTAATGGTTCCCTCCATATCTTGAAAAGTTAGTACGAGCTTGGAGCGCAATTTTGCCTTGAGCTTGTCAGCCATCTTTCGACTAATAAGCAACTGATTTTTCCGATCGGATTCAAAATAATCGCCTTCCTGTAATTTAGTTGCGATGTTGCTTACTTGTTTTTCCATCTCAGGCTCAACGCCTCGGATGGTCACACCACGCGTAGCATTGCCAGAAGCAACCATGCCTGTCGCCAAGGTCCGAATACTATAATTCGCAATATTTTCCTCGTATTCAAGTCGCTCTTGAAGCACTGCCAGATCAGGAATACGGGATTTGACAGAGCGATCTTGTAGGTATTCTGGTTGGTGAATCTGAATGTGGGATAATAACCCCTGAATTGCATTTTCAATATAACTTCTGGACATACCGGTAGCAAAGCCAGTCATAAACATAGCTGCCCAAATGCCCATTGCTATGGCAATAATCACGACCCAAGAACGGGTCGGATTTCGCCATGTATTTCGCCAGGCCAATATTGGTATCATAATTTTTTATATTAATCCCGCATGGCTTCCACAGCCTTCAAGCGGTAAATTTTCCAAATAGGATACAGTGCCAGAATAGCTGTCAAAATCAGTACAATCATGGCTTGCATCAAAAATATGGTGACATCAAATTCTGCTGGAAAGATAGGTTCGAAGCCAAACTTCTCAAGTGTACTGGCATAATCACCGCCAAAGCGGATTGGATTGACTTTAAAATACCATACGATAGGCATGCTGACTAGTATTCCCGCCAAGGAGCCCAACATGGCCAGCAGCAATATTTCCAACCAAACGCTTATCGAAAGTAGTGCCCGCTTCATCCCAATAGCCGTCAGGATTCCAAACTCGTACATGCGTTCTTTGGTCATCATCAATATGGTTCCCAAAATGCCAAAACCAATAATCATGTACAGAATAAAATAGACCACCACATTACCGGCACTATCTAGTGCTTTTGCTTCCAGCAAATCCGGCATCATCTGTTTCCAGTCCATGACCTCGTAGCGGCTCGTATCTATGTGCGCGGGCAAAGCAGCCATGAGCGGCGCAATATCACCCTGATTGTCCAATTTTAGCGCAAGCGAAGTAATCATACCTTCCGCCCCGTAAAACCATTGGGCTTCCGCCAAAGGCAAGTACACAAGTTGCTTATTCAGTTCGGGCGAAGCAAAGGAGACAATTCCGGCCACCGGATACTTACCGGCCGCATTCACCCCGTGATAACCCTGCGAAATGAGCAAGAGGGTATCCCCTATTCCTAACTTTAAGTTCTCCGCCACCCCTTCTGCAATCAGTACAGATTGATCTTGTGCTTCGATATAATTTCCGGTCGTCAATCTTTCTTGCAGGCCTGTCATCTGATTCTCCGCATCCGGGTCAATTCCGACGACCAGCGTACCCATGGTTTGTTCACCTGTAGAAGCAAGTGCAAATGATTCAATCCGAGGAATCACTGCTTTGATTGCTGGGAACTGTTCTGGTAAAAGCAACATAGAATCCTTCAGTTGGAAGGACTTTTCGAGACTTTGTTCTTCCCAATAACCATCCTCATGGATTTGCACATAGCCGAAATAAAAGTTGACGACATTACTGATCATATTGTTCCAGGCACCTTTTTGCAGGGCTTCCATGAAAGAAGCAAACAGCACTGCAAAGAGGATGGAAGCAGCCGTGATAAGCGTTCGTCGGCGGTTACGCCAAATATTTCGCCAGGCTAGTTTAAAAATCATCATCAGCGAGCTCGTTTCATTTGTTGAACAGAAAAGAATTTGGCTTCAATCCCTTGATCAAACACCAATTTCTGATA
>JALEHC010000151.1 GCA_022763215.1 Saprospiraceae bacterium | reverse complement strand
CTTTTCAAATATTGGGAAATATCCATCAAAAATGCAGTTGAGTTAATGGATTTAAAAATACCAGTGTCCCTTGCAGATGTTGGTTTATTCATGGCTCAAAAAGCTGCTCGAAATAATCTAAGTACTGAGCAGGTCGCTAATTTTGCAGATCCGACTTTACGGTTAGAACTAGAAAAACTGGAAACTGCATTAGGTGGAGTTAGTAGCGAAACGCTGCAAACTATTTTTCCAGATGAGGCAATTGCTAAATCTCCTGTAAAAATCTCTTCTGAGAGTCGTTTTGATATTAAGAAACTTACTGCCGTTCTGGATGATGAATATGCTGAAGTCAGAAAACGTGTAAAAACGATTCTGAGTGATGAAGCTTTCACTTATCGAACGTTGCGAAATAAAGATGAATACCGTAGCCAAGTTTTGCATTGGTGTAAACTATTGGCTCAGCAAGGTTTAGGAGCAATGAGTTATCCAAAAGAATATGGCGGAATAGATGATATGGGAGAGTACGCAGCTGTATTCGAAACACTGGGATACCACGATTTGAGTTTGGCCATAAAATTTGGCGTGCAGTTTGGATTGTTTGGCGGTAGTGTTTTGTGGTTGGGAACTAAAAAACACCACGACCAATATTTGGAAGCCATCGGAAAACTTGAACTTCTAGGCTGTTTTGCCATGACAGAAACGGGCCATGGCTCTAATGTGAGAGGCTTGGAAACAACTGCTACTTATGATCCGATAACTAAAGAGATCGAAATCAATACCCCTAATGTAAAGGCAGGAAAAGAATATATCGGTAATGCTCTACATGGAAGAATGGCAACTGTCTTTGCTCAGCTAATTGTAAATGGCGATAATCAAGGAGTACATGCCGTGCTCGTTCCTCTTCGTGACAAGCATGGCCGACTATTACCAGGTATTCGAGTTGAAGATTGTGGATACAAGCTGGGGCTAAATGGCGTTGATAATGGTCGGATTTGGTTTGACCATGTTCGGGTACCAAAAGATAATTTGTTAAATCGCTTTGGGGATATAGACGAACAAGGACGTTATATAAGCCCTATCGAAAATCCTTCTCGTAGATTTTTTACCATGCTTGGTACTTTGGTCGGAGGGCGTGTCTGTGTACCTCGTGCTGGCCTGAGCGCAGCGAAGTCGGGCCTCACAATAGCGGTGCGTTATGCGTTGAAAAGACGTCAGTTTTCCTCTGATCGTACGGAATTGGAAATGCTAATCATGGACTACCCAAGCCACCAACGCCGCTTGATGCCGCTTTTGGCGAAAGCCTATGCAACTGACTTTGCACTGACTTACCTCACCAAGCGCTATGTCAATCGTTCGGAAGAAGATATTCGAGAAATCGAAACCTTAGCTGCCGGATTGAAGTCGTATGCTACTTGGTTTACGACGGAGTGTTTGCAGGAATGCCGGGAAGCATGTGGAGGAAAGGGGTATTTGTCAGAAAACCGTTTTGCAGACCTAAAAGCAGATACAGATATCTTTACCACATTTGAAGGTGACAATACAGTGCTGATGCAATTGGTGGCAAAAGGGGTATTGTCAGAGTTTAGAAAAGAATTTCACGAGGAAGGGACTATGGCTATTTTGCGTTATCTCGGAGATCGGGTAACAACTGCTTTTACCGAATTGAATCCTATCGTTATTCGCAATACAGATCGGGAGCATTTGTTGGACACTGAATTTTACCTGAGTGCTTTCCGTTTTCGCGAAAGAAGTTTGTTGTACTCATTAGCAGATCGGATGCGTTCCATGATCAAGGATGGAATGAGTTCTTATGATGCTTTTCTAAAAGGGCAAACCCATATGATCAATTTGGCGGAAGCCTATGTAGAAAGAATCACCATAGAACAATTTGTAAAAGTGGTGGAAGAACAAGAAGATGAAGATACAAAGCGTGTACTGAAAGACTTGTGTTCACTCTATGCGTTGCATACTATTGAAAGCCACAAAGGTTGGTATATGGAAAAAGAATATATCATGCCAGTGAAGTCAAAAGCTATTCGTAGAATGGTAGATGAATTGTGTGCAACAATCCGAGAAGATGCAGCTGAACTGGTTGATGCTTTTGACATTCCGGAAGAATGTTTGGCAGCAGAAATTGTGAGTCAATAAAAGCTATTTATATTAAACTAAAGTTAAAGTCTGCTGGTGAAGCATTAATCCCAGCAGCAAATTGTCGTTTGAATAAAGTATTTCGTCTCCTTCATTCATCTACCCGACTTTAGGTAGGAAAGAAAAATAAAGACAGCATGAAAAATATATTGGTCAATTTATTGGTTGCTATTGTAAGTACAAGCCTTACTTTTTACCTGCTTCGCGAACATTATACCCAAGTCGAATATCGGGAAGTTGCGAGTCCGAATGTACAATTAGTCAAACAAGAAAAAGAAGCGCCTCTCAACCAAAAACCACGTGATTGGTCTATGGAAGACCTTCCGGGAGATTTTGTGGGGGTTTCTAAATTAGCGACTTCGGCTGTTGTCAACATTACGGCTCTGAGCACTACTGGTTATCAGATGTCTTCAGGCTCAGGTGTAATAATTGATCGAAAGGGCTTTATCGTTACCAATCATCATGTTGTGGAAGATGGTTCTCGTTTTGAGATTGCATTGAGTGACAAACGAAAATTTGAGGGCCGATTAATAGGGTCTGATCCCACAACAGATTTGGCACTCATTAAAATAGAAGATGGAAAAGGATTACCACATATGTCTTTTGGTGATTCGGATAAAGTTGATGTTGGTCAATGGGTATTGGCAGTAGGCAACCCTCTAAATCTGACGTCAACGGTCACCGCGGGCATCGTTAGTGCGAAAGCACGCAACATCAATATATTGAGAGGAGCGTACTCCATTGAATCGTTCATTCAAACGGATGCCGTTGTTAACCCTGGTAATAGTGGTGGGGCATTAGCAAATACAAGAGGCGAATTGGTTGGAATCAATACTGCTATCATCAGTGAATCTGGTGGATATGAAGGTTATTCTTTTGCCATTCCGTCTAATTTGGTGAAAAAGGTTATCGCTGACCTGAAAGATTATGGCAAAGTACAGCGGGCTGTGCTCGGTGTAGTCATAGGTGAAGTCAGCCAAAGAATGGCCAAACAAAACGGACTGCCTGACCTGAATGGGGTGGTCATTAATAATGTCAATAATGGCGGCAGTGCTGCCATCGCAGGTATCCGAACAGGCGATGTGATTACTTCCGTAAATGGCGTGGCTACCAATTCAGTGCCTGAGCTACAAGAGCAAGTCGCTCGATACCGTCCGGGAGACCGCATCAGTGTAGAATTTTACCGCAAGGGAAAAAAATATCGTAAAGACAATATTATACTCAACAGTCTTTCTGGAAACAACAATTAACCTCTTCAAAATCTTTATAAATCAGCTTAAAGTAAAGGCTTCTGTTAAAAAACGGAAGCCTTTACCATTGTTAGGAACTTGTAGAGATGAAATTTGTTTTTTACATAATATTTATGGACTTTAGGAATAAGAATACGTTCTTTGTCTTCTTGATTTCCACTATTAATGCACTTGTGTAAGAACAAGTTAAAAACCGTAAGAATGGAATCTAAACGACAACTACAAGTTGGAGAGTTGCTCAAAAGAAACTTTGGACTTGTACTCCAACAAGAAGGAACCTACATTTATGGCGCCGAGCCATTGGTTACCGTTACAAATGTGAAAGTCAGTCCTGACTTTAGTATTGCCAAAATTTATCTCAGCGTATATAATACGGAAAATAAGCAGGCTGTAATCCTTGAAATGGAAGAGGCTTACACCCGTTTAAAGCAAGCTCTTACACATAGAGTAAAAAAGCATTTGAGAAAAATGCCGGATATTGCTTTTTATCTGGATGATACCCTGGATGAAATGTACCGCCTCAATGAGCTGTTTAATCGCTTACATGCGGACAATCAAATGGGTGAAGAATAAAAGATCAGGCTTCTTTGATGGTCATCATCTCGCTCAAAATACCTTCTTTCATGGCATAAGCAGAAACGATAATATTTTGAGCAGATGAT
>JALEHC010000150.1 GCA_022763215.1 Saprospiraceae bacterium | reverse complement strand
TTTATTTTTAATCTATAATTTATTTGACTTTAATGATGGAGTGCGAACGACTCCCAGATCGAAGAAAGTAAATACCAGGCGGGAGGCCACTCATGTTCAAGCGCTTGCGCTGCGTATTTAATTCAGTCAACCTATTGCGAACATCAATCGCCTTCCCTTGGCTATTATACAATTGCAAAGGTGCCGCTGCCGACCATCCATCTATAGTCAGGAAGTCGGTTATTATCGGATTAGGAAAGCATACGATCGCCTGATTATTGCGATTCCACTCAATTTGTCGGATATCAGAATAAGTTATCGTTCCATCTATATCAACTTGTTTCAAACGATAGTAATTTCCTCCGGGTGTTGGATTCGTATCCTTGCAATTATAATCTTGTCTTTGGGTGGAATTTCCTGCTGCGGAAACTTTGCAGATAACTTCCCAAAGCGTCATATTCGTTGAATGTTCAACTTCAAAATAATCAGCATCCTTCTCACTTATCGTTGTCCATTCCAGAAGCACTTTTTTATCTGAGCTTACTGATGCTTCAAAATACAATAACTCAACAGGCAAAGCACTGCTATATTCAACAGCCCCAACATCCGGCATAGCATCTCTGCTTACGCCAAAATAATCTGTGTTTACGGCTGTCGCCAAATTGGCTAATCCGATCGCGGGGGAACTGGCTTGCAAATTGAAGTCAAATTGAGCAGCATCTACAAATAATGGGTCCATAATGGTCGTATTGACTTCTACTGCTGTCACATCCGAATCAGTTGCCAAGCTTGCATTTAAGCCATAAATCAAATTATCGGCTACTTCTAGGTTTGTTGTATTCGCTGATGAAATGGCAAAGCCATTCCAGGAAGCATCGACCACAGCAATATTGTTCCGTATTCTGATGTCGTCACCCGAGGAAGTACTGATTCCGATATTATTACCTGATTGTGTTTGTCCGGCATACGTAATGGTGTTGGTATACGAATTCATATAGCAGGTATTATTCACAAAGTCCATACGAATCCCCGTATTGCTATGTACGCCACTAAAACCATTCCAGTAAGTAATATTATTGGCCACCAGAAACCGGCCATGTGTCCAACCATTGGCTAGGTCATTTCGCTGTAGCGAAATCCCTTTCCCCTCATCAATACGTGGGGTAATAATTGTTTTACTCGGTGCCCACGAATAAATCTCATTGTAGTTGTGATGCACCAGATTATTCGTTATAAAAATCTTATACCCTTCATAGGTATCAATACTATTGGCATTGGTAACGACCAGACCATGTGTTCCGGAATAAGACTTTCGGGAAGTACTATGTACTTCATTCCCGATGATGTTAATATAATCGCCACTTGCTACTCGCAATCCATTTCCAGGGGTATTAAATACCAGATTATTTAGGATGTCGATGTGGTGGACATTGCTCATATAAATACCTCGTGTATCTGTATAGGAAGGCCTACTAATGTTATTCAATACAGCAAAAGTCATGTTCTCTACATCTTCATCCGATGTTCCGGGAGGAACTCGATAAAGGGTATTGGTACTGCCTGATTCGCGATACAAAAACTGTAAGGCTAGTGCCGTAGAATAGGGAATTCGATCGACCTCGCCCTCCACTGTCAGGTCTTCAAAACGCAAATAAGAACTATTACTGACCCTGAGTATATTTGCACCGTCTCCTTTGAGTACTGTAGTTTGATCATAAGACTTAAAGGTGATATATGCGCCGGCACTGCCATGTAGATTATTGATTTTGATCGTATTTTCCTGTGTCCAAATGTGTGGGTCATTGATATCATCCGGATAACTATAATTGGGATCGTAGCTACTGTTCACAAATTCGCCCATTAAGAAAACAGTATCGCCTGCTTGCACATAATTATTGACCACGTTAGCGACAGTCGCAAACGGAGTGGAGGCACTGAGTCCATTATTGCCATTGGAACCGGATTCCTGACTGACATACCAACTTGTTTGTGCCATTAGGTTGGCTGAAAGCCAACAACATACCAATAGGGTATTAAAAATTTTCTGGTTCATTGATTATTCTCGTCTTATTTTATGCCCTTAAGGTAGTTTGACAGAATTACAAACTTATGAAACTCTGATCCGTCATTTATCTGCCGAAAGGCTTAAAGAAATTTTGATATTTTCTCAAAACTGATCTTTGCCGCATGGGCAAGCACTTGATTAAATAGCCTGACTTTTTATGGTTTTAATAACTTAAAAGTATAAGAACCCAATCGAAAAAAATAAATTCCAGGGCGGAGCTTTTCAATACTAATTTCCAGCAGATTTTGAGTTTTTTGGTGTAAACCAACCTGAGAAGTCTGCTCCCGACCAGCAGAATCAAATACGCTTAAACGAGCAGTATCCTGTATTCCTTCGATATATATTCGATCTTGTGCTGGGTTTGGAAATACTTTAAATGGATGTACCGGATCAATAGTGCCCGTATTGGTATTCAACTGCGTATTCAGTACGATATAATTAGCTGACCATTTCGGAACCTGAAGACTTCGGCCAGAGGCATAAGTCGCTACATTGGCAGGTACATCGTCCAGATTAGCAGGCCCGCCGCCAGGGGTATTGGCAGTTTGGCCATTGACAAAAAACTTCATATTCCCGGCTTGTTGATTTTCGGCATGAACAGAATACCAGAAAATGCTGTCTGCCAGGAGTCCGGTATCCGTAAAATCAAAGCCAATTTGTTGTGGCTGGTCACTATAATTTACAATCAGCAAACCCGTTTCCCCACTACTAAATCGACTGGCATAAGCACGAACATTTTCATTTGCGGAAGCGGAAACCTCGATGAGTTGGTCACCGAGACATTTCTCTAAAAAATAAAACGGCGTATAAGTAGGTCGAGCCGTATAATCAGCCTGATTTGGGTCGTTTTGAGCTAAGAGTCCCTTCGAGTGAAATCCGTTCAAATTCCATTCATTTACCCAGATATTATTCAAGGAAAACCGGCTCTTTACCATCTGCAATAATGCCTCTGCCACAAACAATCCGTTGGTAATAGTTGTAGCCTGATCGCCTTGAATATTAAATTCTGTAAATGCTACCGGAAAGTACCCTGCTGGTTTGTTTGTGTGGTATTTGGCGAAAGCCTGAATCTCCTGCATATCGTTGTCGATCTCTTGTAACGCCTGAGCCGCAGTAGGCGCGTCAGATAGCTCAAAATAATGGTGGACGATTAAAAAATCGGCATGATCTTGCACTTCTGGCAATACCTTACTGTTCCATTCAAATTCTTTATGCGATAACACAGCACCTACTAAAATATTTGGATCGACCGCCTTCATCGTTTCCGAAAATATGCGAAAATCTTCGCCATACTCTGTGCCTGTAACGATACTACCATTGACATCATGGCCAGTTTCCCACGGGCCATAACACTCATTCCCAATCTCCCAGTATTTAATGTCTGCATTCAGTTCGACATTGAGGTAATGTACCAACCCAGCTGCATAATCGGCAGCTTGCTGCACTCTCGCTTCGCGAGTACCTTCCTCCGTTAGTCCGTAACGCGCATAAAAATAATTGACCACCACGGTGGGTTCGCCTTGGGCATTATTTTTAAACTGCACAAAATTTTCGGGTGTCAGTCGGTTGCCCATAGTGCCGCAGATATCATTGACTTCGATGGCAAAATTTTCGGGCACATTGCAGTCCCAAAAATAAAGATTGGAACCGGAGCCTGCTGGAAACCGAAAAGACCCAAAGCCTTCGTACAGAGGGGCCCTTTCGACCAAGCTATTCCCACTCCTAAAGTTGGAATTGACACCAAATTGGGTGTCCATAACCGGAGCCAATAATTCATCTGTATCTACAGTCAATATAATGTTGGGGGTAGCGTCTGACAGGGTATTTTGCTGTAGCAAAACAGGTCGTTCAAAAGTTCTGGGCTGCCATTCATCAAATTGATGGATACTGGTCGGATTCGTGCTGGCTAGCCTCATATCAAAATCGTCGAAAAAATAGTCTCCCGTGGCTGTTCCACACTGAATCTGAATACGAAAAGACTGAGCAGCGGTAGCCAGGTAAAAGGGAATGGGAGAAAGCTGAAAAGTGGTTGCCGTCTGTAATTGTGGCGACTGCTCAATGGTTTCGCTGCCATCTTCATTTGCTATGATAATACGTACTCGGTAAGTTTGTTGTCCGGCATTGCTGCGTACGAATAGAGACAAGTACATCATCTGCTCCTTCCAATTGGGTGAAATTTCAATAACTGGCGACTGTAAAGTGGCATTGCTTAAATTGCCATTGGTCTGTAAGACTTGTAGGCGCGCTGCACCACTAGTTTGCGCACCATTATTAACGTGGGAAAGTTCCGTATTTCCGGTATGACTCCATCCATTAACAGAAGCATTAAAATATGGATTATAATCCTCCAACAAGTTTTGGCTTTGTAAGCCAAAGCCCCATATCATTAATCCAGTAAATATCCACCATTTAATTTTTTGAAACATAGGAAACGCTTTTTCGAATTAAACTAAGTTTTATAAAAGCGGGCAATACCCTTTTGGAGTATCACCCGCCCAATCTCACTCGTCTTTGTTTATTGCAATTTTGATTCGTCACTTATACTTTATCGGATAACGATTTTTTGTGTCAATGATTTACCTTCAACACGCAGAATGTACATGCCCGGATCAAGTTGGCCAAGCCCTAATACTTCCAGGTTTCCACCATAAAGCGACCATGTTTTCAGGGATTGACCTGCATGATTATACAGGCTAAGCTGTATGGTTTCGCTTTCGCTAAATGCACCAAGATCGATCCGAATTTCCTGTCCAACAGAAAGAATATTTGGGAATACCCGAATGTCTGCTTCGCTATCCAATTGAGGTAGATTTACGGCGCGTACTTCGCTAAATGTTTCCGTGCCATCATAATCTACTTGCATCAATCGGTAGTAGCTTGTACCAGCTAATGGGTTACGATCCGTTAATTGATAGTTCAAGCGTTCGTTTGAATAACCAGCCCCCTCAACCAGACCGACATCCTCAAAATGACGTCCGTCTTTACTTCGTTGAACCACCATAAATTCATTGTTAATTTCAAGTGCCGTTTGCCATTCAATGAGTACCGTTTTTCCCACAGGACGGGCCTGGAAGTACACCAACTCAATAGGCAAAACAGCTGCTGCACAAACATTTTCGACGATAATGGACACGCCCGGCAAGCCATTCGTTAATGTCACTGGATCAGCAGACAAGATATCCATGGCAAAAGTGATGCTGCCACTGCCATCGGTTGATCCAACAGAAGTCATACCGTCAAAATATTCATAACTCGCTGCAGCAATATTGATATTACAAGCACCACCAGCATCAATTGTGGTTTCAGCTGGATCATTAAGGTCAATCCCATTATCATTATTGGTACCAGCTCCCACAGAGAAGTTATTATTGGCCGTATAATTAAAAAAGCCATTATTGGTGGCTGTGGCCGTATTGAATATACCGGAAGTTCCTCTTGTCGAGCGCACTAGGCCATTATTTGTTAATGTTCCCTGATTGACATTTACCCTTCCATCTGTCATGTCCAATACACCTCCAATGTCATTGACAACAAGCCCTCGAGTATATAAGCGGGCAGCGTCATTTCCATTCGTAAATTCAATAGTACCTGTATTATTCAGAGTCCCCATTTCATACACATAGATCCCTCTACCACTCGTACTTATTCCGCCGTCAATATCAACAAAATTGGAACTTGTATTGGTGAAAGTTGCAGCGTTAGAGCTGGTTCCCACGGCAATACCATTGTTATTAGCACTAGCATTATCCTCTACCGTTACGTCAATAGAACCGTGATTAGTGAATATACCGCCAGTGAGTTCAATGCAGTCATCTCCTGCTTTCGTTACAGTAATACTTCCACTTGCATTGTTCGTAAAAGTTCCTTCCGAACTAATACCGTCATCTGTAGTCAAGCCAGGATTTGTAATCGTGATAACAGAGCCATTTGTAAAACTTCTGCCGGTGCGATTCAGGATGCCATTAGTATTTGCATCTTCAATACTTATATTCCCTGCATGATTTTGAAAGGTACCATCATTATCTATTCCATCGCTTCCGGCATTGGTTATCGTAATGGTTCCTGAATTGGTAAACGAACCATCCACCAAGCGGATTCCTTCACCACTGGTATTGCCAATCGTCAGAGTACCTTCATTATTAACAGAAGAAGTTGCACTGGCATTGCTGACGCCATGCTGCGCCTGCAACACATTCAGCGTCCCACCTGATGCTATTGAAAAAGAAGCATCGCTAGCACTTGCAAAAATAGAAACGCCGTTTCGTGTACCTGGAGGATTGACGGTAACTGTATTTCCTGATGCAATCGTTAAAGAACCATTGGAATTTATCTGAAGCGCATGCTCCGAAATAATACCATCCCCGACAGTAATATCTAGGTTCAAAACTACAGTAGCATTGTTTGTAATTTTTATTTGAGACGGATCATTAGGAGCAGAACCTGTAATCGTAACGTCTGTTCCTATCTCTACCAAATCACCGGCACCTGGCACGGCATCTGTGCTCCAGTTGTTTGCATCCTGCCAGTTAGTCGTACCGGCACCGCCGTCCCATACAATTTGGCTAAAAGCCAAAAACGGAAGGCTTATCAAAAGTAATAGGAGTGTTTTTTTCATTGGGTTTAGTTTTTGTTGTGAATAGGTTCTGAATAAAAATGGAGCCGAAAGGCTCAGCTCCATTTTTGGGACTTACTGTACTACGCAAAAACGCCCTACAAAGACCTGCTCGCCCTGATAACCTCTAAGTATGTATTGGCCGACAGGCAAAGCATTTACAGACATACGGTGTACTTGGCCAGAAGGTAGCAGATTACGCGACAGTACCTGACCATACATATTCACGATATCTACTTGCATATTTTGCCCGCCAAGGGCACTCAAATCGAGGTTTAGGCTTTCGCCAAATTGGACAAGCGTTGGAAAGACCTTCAGGGGCTCGACATTTACCGGATTTATTTGGTTGATAACTCCACCAAAGGCTTCTTCACAGTAATTCAAGACCGTAATTAGGACGCCCTCATAATCGGTTGTCAATTCAACAGGGTCATTCATAAGCGAAGCAGCCGGGAATGTCAGCATACCATCTACCCCGGAAGTCTCAATGAGCGTACCTTCTTCGTACCAGTCGTAAGATGCATTCGCAAGCTTTACAGTACAGGATTCCATAGCATCAATAAAAATATCGGAGGAATCATTGACACTAATACCTTCATCTGTGATCATTCCCATGCCTACAGCAAAGTTGTTGCTGTTTTCATAATCAAAAAATGCATTATTCACAACGGTCCCCGTTGTGAAACCACCAGAACCATCCCGAGTGGTTTTAAACATTCCGTCATTCGTAAGGATACCAGTTTCATTGACATTAAAACGACCATCCAATAAATCGACCATCGCTCCTTTTGTATTCTCAAAAACGCCTTTGACAAATAAGCGGGAACCGCTGTTACCACCATCTAGTGTCAATAGGCCATTATTGGTAAAATCGCCCATATCATACACATATACAGCTCTTCCGTCAGCGCTGACACCTCCACTCACAGTAAGGTTGTCTGACTCATTCACAAAGCTTCCAGTTTCCTCTGCTGTACCTACTGAAATGCCGTTATTTCCTGCGGCAGCAGCATCAGCAGCTGTAATATTTAAAGTTCCTTTGTTTGAAAAAATCGTCCCTGCTCGCAAATCGATTCCATCATCTGCTGGTTTGGTGATTATGATGGTGCCTGTTGTTTCGTTGTCAAACGTTCCGCCTGACCCAAGAATACCATCACCGCTTACATTATCGATATTAATTACACCAGTGTTGGTGCTTGTTGCTGCTGATTTGATACCATCCTGAACCCCACTACTAATTTTGATAGTTCCTGCATTTAATAGCGTAGACAAAGTGTTACTCACATTGATACCAAACCTTGCTTGCATGATATCCAAAGTGCTCCCTTCTACAATGGTCAGGTTCGAATTGTCCGATCCGCCAAAAATGGCAACGCCATGTTTGTCAGGGTGACAATTGATCGTAATTGTTCTGTTATTTTCAGCTGTACCGAAGCTCAGACTTGAATTGGCATTAATGATTACGGTATGTTCTTCCAGTGTGCCATTGCCGATGGTCATATTCAAATCCAGAACCACATTACTGTTGGCTTTTATCTTTACTTGTCCTGGCATCTCAGCAACCATACCGGTTACCGTGACATCTCCACCAATTTCAACCAAGGCTCCCGCAGTAGGTACAGCGCCACCTTCCCAGTTTTGAGCATCCGACCAGGAAGAACCATCACCGCTTCCGCTCCATACAGTTTGTGCTTGAATTGATACAAAATGGCATAGCAATGCCAAGACGATAAGGTGTAACTTTCGCTTCATAATTTCTTTGATTAAAAGGGTAAAAAAATGGTGTGCGACCCAGAAAGGGTCGCTTCATAGGCCGATATTGTTTCTGGTTATTCTTTATCTGCTTTTTTGGCCTCCCACATAGCTTGACGCTGCTCTTTTCTCAGAATTTCTTTGTTGATTTTTTTTGCATATTCTTTGTGTAGCGCTTTGATCATTTTCTTGGTTTCTTCCGTATCGCCTTTCTCTTTTTTTAGCTCTTTGATCTTCATCATTTTTTCGAGCTGCGCTTCATCAATTTTAGTTATTTGCTCTTCATCCAGTGCAAGATCTTTATCAATGGAAACGATGTATTCATTGATTTCAGCGGATTTTTTGCTTGCTCTTTCTTTCATTTTTGCAGACTGAGCCATCATTGCACCTGCAAACAATACCATACTAAATACTAATAGTAACTTTTTCATTTTTATCTTTTTTTGGTTAGTAATCAAATCTGATTTATTCTTTCGATCTGGGCACTTGCTATCTGGCTTTACGCCAAATGCAATTTATTGGTTGGTCACTCTGAGGTTATCAAAACGCCAACGCATCCGGTAGTTTTCTTCGTTTATCTCTTGTTCTATACGTATGGCGATATAAAAGGAGCCATTCGTTGTGATTGCAAAATCTTCTCGCTTATAGGCATTATTTCCAAAACCTTCACTATCCATTTGAGCGACATTTTCTGTTCCAAACAGCGTCCAGTCTGCCGGATTGAAAGTACCAGAGCCATCATAAGTTTCTGAATAGTAAAAATTGACCTCAGCTGAATTTTGATTTTTAAAAGCATAGGCAGCATCTACCTGTACTTGTAGTGCACCACTTCCTTCAAGTAAAGGCGTTATCACTACATTATCAATTTGGCCATAAAGTCCTGGATCGTTATTCGAATTGTAAAATAAATTCAAGCCACTATCCGAAGGCGCATTTACATCATCTGCATCTGAAAAACTTCCCGCGTTTGTAATCAAGCTTATCGTTTGATTCGGGTCTATCGTCTGATTAATAATAAATGATTGCCATCCGAGCGTATCTGTCAAATAATTACTACTTCCGTCAAATGCTTCAAAAGTTTCTAGGTAATTTATGGCAGCAGGGTCGGGATCGTCATCCGTTAACTCAATGGTATATTGTATTAGGTCTACCCCCAACAATAAGCCCATACTCGGATTTGTCAAATTCAATACAATCGTTTCCGAACCTTCAAAGTCACTATCATCTACCGCTTGTAGGTCGATGCTGCTCATCGTCGCACCAGCCAGCATTTGCACAGTAATAGGCCCCATGCTTTGCCCATTGATGGTAAAATCTGCTCCCAACTCGGCCGTGGAACTGGCATCAACTTCTACTTGGAAGGTAGCATCCTGTTCCAAAGTACTTGATAATAACAGGTTCAAACTGGCGGTTTCTTCCGCTTCCGAAATACTGATTGCTCCCACATCTTCAAAATTAATGGTCGGAAAAATGGGCTCATCATCGTTGATAATGGTCAGTTGTGTGCTATCGGGATTTACTATCTTCAATCCACCAGTGGTCGCCGTCAGGCGAAATACGACTGTTTTATCTTCTTCAAATACGTCATTGTCCAATGTACGCACCATAAATGAGGCACTACCGGCACCAGCCGGAACGGTCAAGTCAAAATTATTCCCCCCTACACCTTCAACTTCATAATCGACTCCATACATTGCATTTCCCTCTGCGACTATACTAATCTGACCGCCATTGGTAGTGGGCTGATCAAAGGCGATGACGAGAAATACCGGATCGGTTGCTTCCTCAGCAATGGCATATTGAGTGGTATCAAAACCAATCATAGCTACTTGTGGATCATCGTCGTCCAGAATTGTCAAAGTGGTAGTCGTTTGTGTTCCTAGTTCTAGATCACCACTTACACTTGTCAATGTAATTGTTAACTGCACATCCTCTTCTACCAAATCGTCATCAATTGGTTGTATCGAAAAATTTACAAACAAGGCATTTGGAGCAATCGTTAAACTAAATTCATTGCTGCCAGCACTTGTTTCATAGTCTTCTCCATAGATGCCTCCACTGACATTCACCATAACTTCACCACCTCTATGCAAACTTTGATCAATTTTTAGATTGATCGGTACAGCTTGAGTAGCACCTTCTACTTCTCGATAATTATCGATTGTCAGTGACACGATGCCCGTTTGTTCTTCTGTTTCTTTTTTGCACGAAAGTGCGAGCACAAAAAGTAGAGCCAACATAAAAATGGCAGTGAATGAAAATCTCATATTTGATTATTCTTTTTTTGCGAAAAGTAGTGGGAACTGCTATTTGTCCGGTCAAGCTAATTTCCATTATAACTCAATTTCTAACTAATCTGAATCTCAAAAAGCAGACAGCTCCCACTCCAAATATTTTCTCTTAAATACTTCAATAGGACTAAGGTCTATAATTAGAATATTGGAGGGGTATAGTTATCGTCAACAGGGGTTAATTTTCCATCTTTTTGCAAAAAAGATAGATTATTTTATTTGCCAAACACCTATTTCACTGCGTCCGTAGCCCAAGCGCTCCACCAATACATAAAGGTATCGACCTGGCTTTAATTTTTCTTCTCTACCAACTTTTAATGGTGAATCATATACCTGCCAACCACTATTAAGTCGCGGCTCCATGTCAGCTCGGTCAGAAACTAGATAAGCGATTGACGCCCCTTGAGTAGGACTACTCAGAGTAATCTTTCCTTTTATCTGCTGGCATATTGCTTTTTTTGCTTTTGGTTGCTTGCTATCAGGCCACATCATTTCTATCAGAGTTGCTTCTGGTAATTGCCCTAAGTCTGGTGACTGCCCAAATTGTTCCAATAACAGTGCCTGCATATAGCGAAGGCTATCCACAAACAAAGGATTTTTTGCCAAATCATTAATCTGAAAAGGATCATTCTGACAATCGTATAATTCTTCTTCTGACTTTGATTCAAACCAGGATTGTTGCACGGCATTTAGCTTTGGTGTTTCAGCCCGATTGGCCAAATCCAGCATATTCCGCATCATCGGTATGTTTTTGCGATAAGCAACATCCTTATATTTCTTCTTTTCCGGGAAAAAGTTTTTCACATATAGCCACCGCTTGGTCCGTATGACACGCACCCGATCTGTATACTCATCAAAGCGATCGCCTGTACCCATTATATAAGTTCGGGGCTTTGCTTCGTATGCCCCAAGAAAAGCTTGGCCTTCCATGTAGGCAGGAGGTGCCACACCCGCCAGGCTCAGCAGAGTCGGTGCCAAATCTACAAAAGAAATCATACGAGTGCTACGGCCTGGCTGCTGCCCTGGCATTTTCACCATAAAGGGCACTCGAAGCCCTGCATCATATGCCTCTCGTTTTTGCCGTGGCAACGGCCCCCCATGATCACTATAAAAAAAGATAATCGTATTATCATACAGACCATCAGCTCTTAGTTCATCTAACAATTTGCCGACCCAGGCGTCCATCAATTCGATATTGCTATAATGCCGGGCTATGTCCTTCCGACTCACTGCATTATCCGGCAAATAAGGAGGTACCGGTACAGCTTCTGGCTCAACCGTCAAAGGCTTGTCTGCATGTTTCCACAATTTACTTTCATGGGTCAAATTTGTATTAAAAACTGCGAAAAATGGTTTTCCTTCCGGTCGGTTACGCCAGTGCGCCTTAGCACTATTTTCATCCCAAGCGGTCACCGGTGCTGCAAACTGATAATCGGTTTTCTGATTATTCGTGCAGTAATAGCCTGCTTTACGCAAATATTCGGGAAAGCACTTGACCTCAGCCGGAGGTACCACTGCATAATCTCGCAGAGAATCGCCAGCCACATCTACGGCATCAATTCGTTCGCGATATGTTTGCTGCCCCCAAGCGGTAATGTCCTTGCCGGTGCGCATGTGCATGCTGCCAATGCTGGTCGGGTACATACCTGTGATAATGGAAGAGCGACTTGGCCCACAAACGCCTACCGCCGCATAGGCCTGCTCGTAAACAACTGATTCGGCGGCCAATTGATCAAGATGAGGCGTTTTGGCTGTCGAATCACCATACATCGACAAAGTAGGGCTGATATCTTCACAAACAATCCACAAAATATTAGGTGCTTGCGCTTGCGCGAAAACCGGCCCCAAAAGTATAATGATTAACCACCTCATTTGACCTGAATTTCTATCGTATTTCCATCCTCCGGTTGGAGTCTAAAAGTCCCACTCTGAAGACGATTATTATGCATAAAAGAATAGCTGTAACGACCATAAAACCCACGCTGTCGAAGTTCTCCTGCCTCATCGGTTGCAGCTACAATTTGGGTTTTCCAAAGTTGCTGCGTCAGATAATAAAATGCCTCGCCCATAGAGCCGAGCTGCCAGCCATCCTTAAAAATATCTGCTTTGGGATGGGTAGGCCCATAAAATCCCCAAAATAGAAACTCACTCACAGAGGGGTGGCTAAATGCAGCAATAATAAAGTCGCGTGTATATTGTTTGCGCAATATAGGATCATCTACTTCCATCGTAAATTCTGAGATGGAAATTTGTTTCCCCAAGGTGCTATAATAGTCTAATATCTCTAAAACTTTTTCTGGCGGTGTTAAATCAGATCCCATGTGGCATTGTAAACCAAGACCATTGACCAAGCCTCCGGTGTTTTCATCAATGCGTTGGATGTATTCATAATACCATTTTCTTTTTTCTTCATCTATACCACCTTTGCTGATAATTCCAAAATCATTGACAAAGCGACCGACCTTGGGATCAATTTCTTTCGCTAAGCGAAAACCATCATACAGAACTTCCTCTGAGCCAGTAACTTTTTGTAAGTCCTGATTGGTGTAGGCTTCATTGACCACATCCCAATGGCTAATCTTCCCTTTGGTTTGCTCGAGTATATTCCGAACATGGTTTTGCATTTGTGTCCGGGTTGCTTCGGGTTGGTTTTTGAGTTGCTGAAAATCATTGGTCAGATATCGAAATCCCGGCCAAATCAACACATGTCCCTTCACTGCAATATCAGCACGGTGCATCAACTCCAAGGCTTGCATAGTTTCGGTTCGCTTGTCAGCAAATGACCATCGCTTAATTTTCAAATCATTTTCAAAAACCGCTATATTAAAAAGCGATCGGAAATACTGAATTTGTGCTGGATTTTCCAATAGGTCTTTTGCACTTACAGCAGCACCCCATTTAAAATCATGCTCTTCTAATACTGCTTGCACCACTACTTTTTCAATAGGTTTCCCCTTTTCATCTTTTAAACGAATCGTAAAAGCAGTTTTTCGTAGCGAATCAATTCGTTCTAATGCTTCGCTCCGCCATGCTGCGCCTTCTTCCTGACCTTGATAAGTGATTTTTGTGCGCGGCAGTTGCTGAATATCAACCGAATTTCCGTAATAAAATAAAGCAACATCTTTCAATAAAAACTCCTGTGGTGGATACCCAAACTGCAAGACTAATGCAAGGTCTTCTGGCCGGATATTTTCAGTTGCCTGAATGGGTAGATAATAGGTTTGCCACTTATTAGCAATACTGAATACTTGTGCTAAATTTCCTTTATACCCCTTAGACTGTTTCAAAATCCAGTTAGCCTTCGCCTCGCCGGTTTCTAAGCTAGCCTTTTGGGTCTTTGCCCTAAATTGCAGAAGGAATAGATCACCTTTTTTTATTTTCCGTTTGCGTAGCGGAATGCTTGCAGCAAGATTATAAATAAATTTGGGCCGTTTTTGGGTTGTTACCCGAAGGGAGGTTTTTTCGCTCTTTATGCCTCCCCAATCTGCCTTCTGTACATTATAATTCTGTAGTTTGGCTGTTTTCACGAGGTTTTGACCACCGGTAGGAACATTTTGCCCCCACGAGAAGTGAGCAATCAAGATGAAAACAGCCAGACATATCGTGTAT
>JALEHC010000149.1 GCA_022763215.1 Saprospiraceae bacterium | reverse complement strand
ATTCAAAAAATAGCCAGCCATTTGCACGTAAGTGCGCTTTCGCGAAATCCGTAACCGCCTTATAGAAAATCAATGGGTCATCATCTTCGACAAACAGCGCCAATCCTGGTTCATAGCCTAATACATGCTCAGGCATTAGCGATTGTTCCTTATTCGGAATGTAGGGTGGATTGCTTACAATAAGGTCATACTCCCCCAGTTCTTGCCAGTTTTTTCTATTTAGAATGTCAGCTTTTTTAAAAGCTACCTCTACCCTATTCAAGACTGCATTTTGTCGTGCCACTTCGATTGCTTTCTCACTAACATCCAGTCCTTTAGCATAAAAGGTATTAAGTTTTACTTTAAGGGTAATAGGTATGCAGCCAGTCCCTGTTCCGATATCTAAGACTTCGGCATTTGTCAGATTTTTTTGTTTACAAGTTTCGATAATCCAATAGACCAACTCTTCTGTCTCTTGCCTGGGTATCAAAGTGGCGGGACTGACCTTAAACTTCAGACCATAAAAGTCTGCTTGCCCAAGTATATATTGTACCGGTTCTTTTTTAAGTAAGCGTTGTAAAATTTCCTGATAAAGGGAAGCATATTTCGGTGGAAAGTCCTTCAAAGAAGAGAAACTATAAAGCTGGAAAGCATCCTCAAACACGATCCGACTAATACTATGGGCTTCCCCCTGCCCATAATATTCAGACAGGGATTGCACCATATTTTGGAAGGCAGCTTCAACGGTCACGACAAGCGATTTTTAAAATCTTCATACCGAAACGATCGAACAACCTCCAGCTCACCGTTTGTATTCCAAATACAAATATCCGGATGACGAACACCATTAAACATAGTCGTTTTCACCATGGTGTAATGGATCATATCTTCGAATATCAGTTGTTGCCCAACCTCCAAAGGCTGATCAAAAGAATATTCATTCATATAATCCCCTGCCAAGCAACTTACACCTCCAATTCGATAGGTTGGCTTTCCTTCTACCGGATCAGTAGCACCTATTATTTTTGGCCGATAAGGCATCTCTAAAGTGTCGGGCATATGTGCAGTAAAAGAAACATCAACGATGGCCGTGTGAATTCCATGGCTTTCCACAATATCAAGCACCGTAGCTAATAAAGTCCCTGTTTGCCAAGCAATTGCACTTCCTGGCTCAAGGATTACTTCAAGCTTAGGGTGTCTTAATTTGAAGGCTTTCAAAACCTTAATGAGATGCTCTACATCGTAATCTTTACGAGTCATCAGGTGCCCACCACCAAAATTTACCCACTTCAGATGCGGTAAAAGATGTCCAAAGCGCTTTTCAAACTGCACCAATACTTTTTCAAGTTCGTAAGAAGACGACTCACACAATACATGAAAATGTAATCCCTCAATCCCTTCTGGCAAACCGTCTACCAGATATTTGTCTTGAATCCCCAGCCGCGAGCCAGGAGCACTTGGATTGTACAAATCGACTTCTACCTCGGAATATTCAGGATTTACCCTTAAACCTGCGGAGACTTGGTCTTTGGCTTTCGCCAAATAAGACCTAAACCGTTCATATTGACTAATGGAGTTGAAGGTAATATGGCTACTCAATTGCAGCGTTTCCTCAAATTCATCGGGCATATAAGCCGGTGAATACGTGTGCGCCTTCACCCCCATTTCTTCATAAATCAGCTTGGCTTCATTCAGCGAACTGGCCGTAGCCCCTTTCAGATATTTCCCAACCAACGGAAAAACACGCCACATGGCAAAGCCTTTCAATGCCAAAATAACAGAAACACCTGCACGCTCCTGAACGGACTGAATTAACTCCAGATTTTTTATTAAAAGAGCTTCGTCCAGCACAAAGGCTGGCGAAGCTATCTCTTTATAATTGATGGACATATTTTGCTTTTATAATTCCAAATCAATACCGGTCTCTTCCTGCCATGGCAAGCCATGCGGGCCTAATTTTTCGAGGAATGGATCTGGATTAAACTCTTCTACATTAAAAACTCCTTTACCCGACCATTCGCCGGTCAGCATCATCATCGCGCCAGTCATCGCAGGTACACCTGTTGTATAACTAACACCCTGGGTTCCAGTTTCGTCAAATGCGGCCTGGTGGCTACAGTTATTCCAGATGTAATAGGTCTTTTCCTTTCCGTCTTTAATACCACGAATACGGCAGCCGATGGAAGTTTCTCCAACATAGTTGTCACCCAATTCACCCGGATCAGGAAGTACCGCCTTCAAAAACTGAAGAGGAACAATTTCCATTCCTTTATAATTGATAGGCTCGATGCTCGCCATACCAATATTCTGAATTACTCGTAAGTGAGTCAGGTATTCATCACCAAAAGTCATCCAAAAACGAGCTCTTTTGATAGTTGGAAAATTCTTTACTAATGATTCCAACTCTTCATGATAAATGACATAAGAGTTTTTGGCACCGATATTTGGATAGTTCAACATTTTTGAAATCTCGTGTGGTTCTGTTTCTACCCATTTGCCGTTTTCATAGTAGCGGCCTTTTTGCGTGATTTCGCGAATATTGATTTCCGGATTGAAGTTAGTCGCAAATGCTTTTCCATGATCACCACCGTTGCAATCAACGATATCGAGGTAGTGAATTTCATCAAAATGATGCTTCGCTGCTCTAGCTGTAAAAATGGAAGTTACCCCGGGATCAAAACCACAACCCAACACGGCCATGATACCTTTTTCCTTGAAGCGATCCTGATAAGCCCACTGCCAGCTATATTCGAATTTAGCCTCGTCCTTTGGTTCGTAATTGGCCGTATCTAGATAGTGTACACCTGTTTCGAGGCAGGCATCCATAATTGTCAAATCCTGATAAGGCAAAGCGACATGAATGACCAATTCAGGGCCAAAGGAACGAATCAGAGCGACCAATTCTGGTACATTCTCTGCATCAACCTGAGCTGTAGACAAGTGTTTGTGGCCTGTATCTTTAGCCACATCATTTATAATATCGTCACATTTGGATTTGGTACGACTAGCCAACATGATTTCAGAAAACACCTCCGGGTGTTGAGCACATTTGTAAGTTACAACCCTTCCAACACCACCGGCTCCAATAATTAGAACTTTAGACATTTGTACAGTTTTGTAGTTTGACGAAAAAAACTAAGTCCATTCAAAATTATTTGACTTATTTGCTTCCGTCTTTTAACCCATTAAATAATTGTGTTCAAAAGTAGTTATTTTGACGCTTTAAATGATACAAAGTTTCTCGCTCATGTCCAAAATTGAAAAAATCAATCAATTTGATCCAAACGGTGTGGGTCTTGATAATGGCCATTTTATTGGCTTGCCCTTTGACGAAACCGATGCTGAGATTATATTCCTGCCAGTTCCCTGGGATGTAACCGTTTCATATTCAGACGGTACTGCATCAGGGCCTCAGAATATACTTCAAGCCTCCGGCCAGCTCGACTTGTTCGATCCTTATGTAAAAGATGCCTGGAAAATGGGTATTTACATGCGGCCAATTTCACGAAAGTGGGCAGAAAAAAGTAAAGAATTACGTGCCGAAGCTTCTTCCTATATCGAGTGGCTGGAAAAAGGAAGCCCTGCATCAGCCGCTGCTCAGCAACAGGCTATCTGCACAAAGGTGAATGAAGCTTCTCAAACGCTCAACGATTGGGTCAAAACGCAAGCGAGAGAATTGCTCGAACAAGGTAAAATGGTCGGGTTAGTCGGTGGTGACCACAGCACCCCACTTGGCTATCTCGAAGCATTAGCAGAGCATTATGCCGACTTTGGCATACTCCAAATTGATGCCCACATGGATTTGCGCAAAGCATACGAAGGATTTACCTATTCTCATGCTTCTATTTTTTATAATGCCATGCAATTGCCGCAGATTAGCAAACTGGTGCAAGTCGGAATAAGAGATTATTGCCAGGAAGAAGTCGATATAGTCGAGCAATCCGATAATCGAATAGAAGTGATCTATGACCATGAATTGAAAGAAAATCTCTTTAAGGGCAGTACTTATCATAGTATTTGCCAAGAAATCGTCAAAAAACTGCCGAATCTGGTCTATATTAGTTTCGATATCGATGGGCTTTCGCCAAATTTATGCCCACATACAGGAACACCAGTACCCGGCGGCCTTGATTTTCAGGAAGCACTCTACCTCATAAAAATGGTAGTTGAAAGCGGCCGAACCATCATTGGTTTTGATTTGTGCGAAGTAGCAGGTGCAGGCCACGATTGGGATGGCAATGTAGGTGCTCGGATACTCTACCGCATGGCAAACCTGGCCGGAAAATCTCAAAATTTAATTATATGACCACTCAACCCCAAAGATCACGAAGAATCAATTGGCGATATGCACTTGGAGAATTAGCTATTGTTACCATAGGTATTTTGATTGCCTTTGGGATCAATCGCTTCGCCGATCAAAAAAGAAATGCAGCTAAGCTTGAGCAATATTACCACAACCTGATGTCTGATCTTCAAAAAGATATTCAGCAGTTGCAAACAATTGATGCCAGGATTGAGCAGGCTAATAAAAATCTGTTCATCATTCTGCAACACACCGACCGGGAATTACCAGGTAAGGACACGATCCCGATTCTATACTTTAAAAATCTAAAAAACAGATATACTTTTTACCCTTCTGATGCGACCTACCAATCGTTAAAATATTCTGGAGATTTTCAGTTGATTAATAATTTGGAACTCAAAAATCAAATTGTTAATCATTATAACCAATATGGGCTTATAGCTGAAGTCAATGAACAATTGATGAATTCTCACCATAGTTTTCTGACCCCGTACCTTAACAAAAAGCTCAATTATTCGCTTTTCCGACCAGGAGCTAAGCATCCGACCGATTTCCTAAATGATAGGGAATTCATTAATTTACTTTATACCGATTATGGATTGTACCTAGGCATTCAACAAGCAGTCAGGGACGCCTCGACTCGCGCGAACAATTTACTGGTGCAATT
>JALEHC010000012.1 GCA_022763215.1 Saprospiraceae bacterium | reverse complement strand
TTACACAAAAAGAAGAATCAAAGTCAATACAATTCCTCCAATCGTAAAGTACATGCCCTTTTTGAATACAGAAGTACTCGGCATAAACATCCAAAAAGAAGAAATCACAAAAAACAGTAGCCCAAGTCCAAAAAACAGATTGAGGAAGTACAACGGACTATTCGTATTGGCCTTGTGAAGTTTGGTCATTTTGTCAAGCACAAAAGGGAGTTCCTTCTTCGAGTAAACTGCTTTACCGCTCGCCTGGTCATACGTACCATTCTCAAAACTAATGATACTGCCTTCCTGACCAGTAACCTTAAGCCTTTTTATTCTCAGTTCTTTACCAATTTGTTCTGGTTGTAGATTGGCAGCAATGACTTTTTCGTGTTGAATTTCTCGTTTCAGAAAATCAGTTGTTCTAAACACCAGAACCATTCCGCTTAGGGCATAAACTGCCATGATGCCTGCCAGAAAAAAGCCCAGATAGCGGTGAATGACCCGCATGTAAAAACTTGTTTTTTGTTTGGAATTCATTTTTTTTAAAATGTTTATAGTTCAAAAAAAGACCCCGTCACAATGGACAGGGCAAATAAAACTAAACTTAAGTAATAGACTTGTATATCGCTTTACCAAATGGTTATGAGCGATTTACAAGTCTAACTGATACCTTATTTATCTTCTCCTTCCGGTAAACTCCATCGCTTCGCCTTTACCAAAGCCATAGCTGAAGCCAAGCGTGATAAATCGTCCACGTTGTTGAAAGTTATAAGTATAAAAAGTAGGTTGGAAGGTTTCGCTTTCGCGAATACGAGAAGCAAAAATATCTCGAATACTAAAATTGATCACCCCTTTACCTTTTAGGATTTTTTTCCGTAGCCCCATATCTGCAAACAACTGATCAGATACTTCGCTTTGTACCGTTTGGAAGGAAGAACGATACTGTCCCGTAATTTCAAAATCAAAATCCGCTGGTAATTTTATTTTGGTCGTTACTTTACTGCTCCACTGGTCAGCTTCAAAATCAAAAGATGTTCCTTCTAAATCACCTTCACGATTAAAAATATTGTAGTTAATATCTCCTGTAAAGGTAACCCACTTGGCAGGGCTGTACTTGGCGTTAAATTCTGCACCTGTAGCTTTGTTAGTACCGATATTTTCTGGGCGGAATGTAGTTACATTGTCCTCAAAGAAGGAAATTCGCTCCACGACATCTGTCGTATATCGGTAGTAAATCGCAAAGTTAAGAGACGTTTGACCAATAATATAAATACTGGCTACTTCGTAAGAATCCGTAAATTCTGGCTGTAAATTTGGATTACCTGTACGGATGCTAAAGTTGTTTCTGATATTAAAAAATGGATTCAAATCCCAAAGTCTTGGACGACGAATGCGTCGAGAATAGCCTGCCTGTAAAGACAAGTGCTCCGATAGCTTATAGGATGTATGCAAGCTCGGAAACAGGTTGGTAAAATTCTGATTATTCGTTTCCTGGGTATTAATCAAGTAGGTATTCAAGTCTGTATTCTCAACTCTCATACCACCTTTGATGCCCCATTTGTCGCCTTCGTAAGCGGCAGTACCATAAATACCGAGTACTTTTTGGTCGTATTCAAAAATATTGGTCAGACCTTCGTTTGGAATCCACTCACCATCTACAAAATCGCTTACCGCAAAATCATTGCTTACATCTGTCAGTACATATTGAGCACCTGTTTCTACCTGAAATTTGTCAGAAAACGGCTTGGTATAGTCTAGTTTGAAGGTGTATTCTGCTTCTTTGAAATTGGTTCTGGTTTCTTGGCGACCATCTTGATCAATCAAGCCAGAACGAGTTTCATTGAAAAACTCGGATGATTGGTCTTTTCCAAAGAAATTACCGAGCGCACTAAACAACAACATGTGATCTTCGTGATCTTTGAAGTCACCCTTGTATTGCAGTTCGTACTGGTACTTCGGATTAGTAGCCTCCGTCACCTCGCTTCGGTACCATTCGGAGATAACCTCCCCATTGGCATCCGTAAAACTAAAGTCCGTTGCAGAAGGTTGGTCCTCGACCTCATACGCAAAATTTCCCGAAAGGGTGATCACATTATGGTCGTTGATATAGTAATCCGTTCCAAGATTGAAATTATAGAAATTTTCGTTTCTGAATTCTTCGCCTATGGTATAGATTTCGGTATTGTTCACGAGGTCCCGATTGATATTTTCAACATCATTAGGCAGTTCGCGATAACCAACGCCAAGCTGGCTAAACAAGTTAAATTTATCGGTTCTTCGGTTTAGGCTGAGGCCAAAACTGTGATTATGTGGCAGTCCGGTATTGAGTGTAACCGATCCGTTGAGCCCTTCGCGTTCATCTTTTTTTATGACAATATTGATGATGCCGGAAGTACCCTCCGCATCGTATTTGGCCGAAGGATTGGTGATGACTTCTACCCGGTCAATCATATCTGCGGTGATCGTACCTAGTGCATTACCTTGCTCACTGGTCAAGACCGATGGTTTGCCATTGATCAGCACCTGCACGCCAGAGCTACCACGCAGGCTGATTTCGCCCTCAATATTTACGTTGACAGAAGGAACATTATTGAGTACTTCCAGAGCGCTCGCACCTGTGCTGCTGAGGTCTTTTCCAACATTGAAGACGCGCTTATCCAGCTTAAATTCTGTGGTTGATTTTTCGGCTCTTACGACCACTTCTTCCAGCTGTTGGCTGTTGTCAGCGAGCATAATTTCGCCCAGCTCAACTTTATTGCCATCGATTGTGAAATCTGTAATTTTGGTTGTTTTAAATCCAATAAAACTGATTTCGATGCGAAAATTGCGGGCATTCGTGCTTACGCTAAATGCGCCGTCTAAGTCAGTAGTAGTACCCGTAATGGACGCACCAGAATTTGCATCGGCCACCATAATCGTTGCAAATTCGATGGGCTGTTTGCTGTTTTGGTCAAGTACGATACCCGTGATGGTAATGTCGTCGGCTTGCGCCAAAATTGCATTTGCGAAAAGCAAAAAGAGAAAAGAAAATGTCAGGTGAAGATTTTTACGTTTCATGATGTTTGATTAATTCAAAAGAATTCTGCTGCAAAGAAGCACACGTTTTCCGGAATAGAAAAAAAGATTCTTTCAACTACATTTTCGAGGGTGTGAACGACAAATGCACCTTGAAAGTAGCTCGCTAATGTAGTTGAACGGCAAACTTTGGTAGTTGACCAGGATCTTTTTCACAAAACTCTGCTATTATTTTACATTTAGGAAATGAGCACGATTGCAAATAGTTCAGCAAAGATTTCGATTCGGGAAATTATTTTCCAGGTACTGATTTATCTGTTGGTATTTATCTTCTATTCGTTTGATAAATACAGTCCCAATATTGAGCCATTCGAGTTTGCTTTTTTTTGCAATTACACAATTGCTACACTGATTATCAGCTATTTATTGCTTCCTCATTTTTATTACCCTAAAAAATATATTCCTTTTTTTATCGGGGTAGTCCTGATAATTGCAGCCGTTATTTGTGTAGAGGAAATGGTATTAGAGCCAATTTATTTTCCGAATGATAGAGGCAAACATTTTCCGGGCATCATATTTACGCTGGTGCAAATCATGCCGATGCTGACCATTTTATTGAGCTTTAAATTTGCTTGGGATGCTTTATACAAACAACGTGAACTGGACGAACTAAAAGCGGCTGCACAGGAAAGTGAGTTGCAGTTTTTGAAGTCACAGGTTAACCCACATTTTTTGTTCAATAACCTCAATAATCTGTACGCCTACGCGATTGAGCAATCTCCAAAGACCCCAGAGATTATACTGGAGTTAAGTGCCGTTTTGCGTTATATGCTCTACGAATGCAGGGCTGCCTACGTACCGCTGAGCAAAGAGATCGAACAGTTAGAAAATTTCACACGCCTGAGTCAACTGCAGATAGAAGAAAGGGGAGAGGTGCGCTTTCAAAAAACGGGAAGCACGAATGGGTTCCAAATTGCACCGCTGATCTTGATCGTTTTTATTGAGAATGCTTTTAAGCATAGTCAGTCGAGCTTGTCAGATAAAATTTTGATCGATATCGAAGTGGAAATTCACGATTCTGGTAGCTTAGCGTTTAGATGTGTCAATAATTACCAGGCACAGAGCAATCAAGATAATCTTTCTCACGGTATCGGCTTGGAAAACGTACGAAAACGACTAGAACTAATCTACCCTGGACAATATGATCTACAGATCAAAGAAATAGACGATTGGTATGAAGTAAATTTGAGTATTCAGTTGAATAAATCATCTTGATATGACTTGCATTATCGTTGAAGATCAGCCACCTGCACAACGGATATTAAAGAAATACATCGAAGACATAGGCTCTTTGGAATTGAAAGGGACTTTTTCAGATGCAATCAAGGCCATGGATTTTTTAAAAACCGAGAATGTCGATTTGATTTTTTTGGATATCCACTTGCCCAAAATATCAGGAATGGATTTTCTGAAAAGTTTACATCATCCACCTCATATCATTTTAACTACCGCATTCCCAGATTACGCTCTTGAAAGTTATGAGTTTAGTGTTGTAGATTATTTGCTAAAACCTTTTTCGTTCCAGCGTTTTGTGAAAGCTATTTCCAAAATTCCAATAGCTAGTCCACCCGTAAACACACCCGAGAATACAAATTCTTTACCTAAAACAATTTTTATCAAATCTGGATACGAACACATTCGAATCAATACAGAGGATATCATTTTCATACAATCGGATGCAGATTATACCGAGCTTATCACTCAGGAGAAGAAATACTTGTCTTCAGAACCACTCCGTCACTGGGAGGCCACTTTACCCACAGAGCAATTTTTTCGCATCCACAAGTCTTATCTCATCCACACCAATAAAATTCAAAAAGTTGCCGGAAATCAGGTGTACCTCGAAGGCGAAAATGTTTTACCCATCGGCCGAACGTATAAAGAGGTGTTTACTAATCGATTTCTTAGGTAGG
>JALEHC010000148.1 GCA_022763215.1 Saprospiraceae bacterium | reverse complement strand
TTTGGAGGAACCATACGTGAAAATATCGCTTATGGTCGTCCCAATGCAACCGAAGAAGAAATCATATCGGCTGCAGAGCAGGCTAATGCTTGGGCATTTATTCAGCAGTTTCCGGAAGGTTTGGATACCTTGGTGGGAGAGCGAGGCGTTAAGTTATCAGGCGGGCAGCGCCAGCGTATTGCCATCGCCCGCGCCATTCTGAAAGATCCGGCTATTTTGTTGCTGGATGAAGCGACTTCTTCTCTGGATGCAGAGTCTGAAAAGATCGTACAAGATGCATTGAATAAACTGATGGAGGGGCGTACTTCTATCATCATTGCGCACCGTTTAGCAACAATCCGGGAAGTCGATTGCATTTATGTGATTGACAAAGGCCAAATTGTAGAGCAAGGAACGCATGAAGAATTATCCAATAAAGCGGATGGTGCGTACAATAATTTGGCAAAACTTCAATTCGAAACGATCAGCTAATGCCGATACAGTTAAAGACCAAAGAATACCTGATTTATGGCGGGCTAAGTCTGTTTTTACTCCTTTCAACGGTATTATATGTCTTTGAATTTCGGCAGTTTGAGCAATTACTTCATACTCGGCTTTTCCTGATCATCAGTACAGCAGCGGGAGCACTTATTGGCTTGTTGCTGGCCTGGTATTTTCGCAAAAATGCGACAGATCTGACGGAAAAGATTCAGATTTTTGTATTTTTTATCGCCATATCGACTGTGTTCACGCCTTTATGGGCTAGCATTAGCAATCGCTTGTTGAGTTTTTACCCTGTAAAGGAAGTGGATGTGGAGTTTTGGGAAGCCAATGCATTTTACGCAAGTATAGGCGGACCAATAGTGGGGGAGGAGGTCAAACCAAGTGGGGTGTACACCTTTATTTTTGTAGATGGTCAACTGATGCGTTTAAAAAGCAAAGATTATCTTTACCCCGGAAAAGAACGCGGTGATACGGTTCAACTTCAGATGCAAAAAGGTTTCTGGGGAATGACTTATCTGATCCGTCAAGATTATTAAGCTATGCAACGAGAATTTAAGGTCGCCCTCGCAGGGCTTCATACTTTCGGTATTTCGGCTTTCGCCAAAATGCTAATCCGACTTTCTACTGTCGACGATATTGTTCGTTATGCCAAAACTCATGATCCGCAATACCCATCTCTTGTATTGGGCGGCGGGAGTAACCTGATTTTCCTGAAAGACTTTGACGGTACCATCTTGAAGATGGAAATGGATAGCCTGGAAATATTGGAAGAATCACAAGACGAAGTGCTGATTCGGGTCGGAGCTGGCTACGACTGGCACGAACTCGTACTCTGGTGTTTGCAAAAAAATTATGGCGGTATCGAAAACCTTTCCCTGATTCCGGGTACGGTCGGTGCTGCTCCTATTCAGAATATCGGCGCCTACGGCGTCGAACTCAAAGATGTATTTGACCACCTGGAACTGGTAGATTTGGCTACAGCCAAAACCAAAAAACTAGACGCAGCAGATTGTGACTTTGGCTACCGCAACAGCGTATTCAAAAATGGCTTGAAAGGAAAGGTAGTCATTACACATGTCGCTTTGCGTTTGCGCAAGCGCAATCATCAGATCAATACCTCTTATGGTGCTGTCCAACAGACGTTGGAAGAAATGGGATGCACCAAACCTACCATACAAGATGTCAGCAGAGCAGTTATTCATATCCGATCTTCCAAATTGCCTGATCCGTCAATAGTAGGTAATGCCGGTAGCTTTTTCAAAAATCCTGAAATAACGCTTGCTCAGTTTGAAACCCTTCAGAAAAAATATCCGGATATGCCTTCTTATCCATTGCCGGAAGAGCGCGTAAAAGTGCCAGCTGGCTGGCTAATTGATCAGTGTGGTTGGAAAGGCCGCCAAATAGGCGGAGTGGAGTGCTACCGGAGGCAAGCATTGGTCCTCACCAACAAAACGGGTTATGCCAAGGGCAAAGATGTGCTGGCTATGGCCGAAGCCATCACCAAATCTGTCCGCGAACGCTATGGGATTGAGCTACAGCGAGAAGTGAACCTAATTTAGTAAGTGAACGTAGAAGTGTAAGCTTTGAGCCTTACCTGTTTGCCTTTTGCCGTAAGGCAGAAATCCTCGAAAGCTAGCTGCACACCTTCCAATTGCTCTAGTTCGGGGCGTTTATGCGGAGTTATAATGACTAGCTGACTAGTCGACTGAAATAATTGATAAACAAGTGGAAATAATTGCTCGTCAGGGCATAAGTGCATCGCAAAACTGCAAATAACCGCTGAAAATTGCTCAGGGATAGGTGTACGAATAACATCCTCAAAGGTGTATTGCCAACACTCGCGGCCACAATTTTTTTGGTAAGCTTCGTAAGTAAACGGATCGCTGGCGAAAACATGTCCATAACCCGCTTCGATCAGGGTGCGACTCACTTCACCGCTTCCACAACAAAAATCGAGTACCTTATTATAATCGATCCGATCTTGATTTTGAAGCAATAACTGTCGGATTTGAGCTTCATGCGGGTTGCTATAATCTGCGCCATATTGAGTGTAGAAACCTTCCACACCCAATTCCTGATATTTATTTCGAATGGCGTTTTCTTCCATTACTCATTTGCTGCTTCGGCCGCATCTTT
>JALEHC010000147.1 GCA_022763215.1 Saprospiraceae bacterium | reverse complement strand
TGGTGTGGTCAGATACCCAAATTTACAAGGGACTACTTCTTAAAACAAAAAATCCCGAATCTTCAACTCTCTTGAAAATTCGGGATGACTCATGTTTCTGCTTGCGCAAAATAGAAAGGATTAGTACTGGATCGTATCCAGGCTTACTGTAAAGCCATCAATTTTGTGCTTTTTCTTTAGTGATTTTTTATAATTATCGGCAGAGCTTTCATCATCAAATGGCCCTAAGATAATTTTGTAAACTGGCGCATCTGAGCCGCGTTCTACGCTGATCAGGATGTTCTCAAACCACTTTGCCTGTAAATCAGCCACCTGACGCAATACATTTTCGTAATTAGTCAGAGAAGCGACTTGTACACCAAACCCTTTACTGGTTGGTCTTTCCAAGACAATTTTATAAAGGCCATACTGCGTATAATCTTTACCGACTAAACGTGCTTTTGAAGCACTCGTTGAGCTGCTTTTCTTGGAAGTGCTGCTTCCTGATTTTGCCGTTACTTTAGGCTTGCTAGAAGAAGAGCTAGATGAAGTATTCGTCGTACGGCTCGACTTTGATGCTAATTGAGGTTCATCTTCTTCCTCGTCATCATCATCTTCCGTTTCTATCCGACTCGTACTCGTATTATCATAGGTTTTCGGTTTGGTAGCAATACGATCAGAAGAAGCACTTTCACCAACGACTTCTACCTTTACTTCTGCAATACCATCCTGAATTAAACCAAGTTTTTCAGCGGCAACTCTTGACAAATCGACTACACGGCCTTTAATGTAAGGCCCCTTATCATTTACAGTAACGACTACGGTTTGCTTGCTATCCAATCGGGTAACCCGTAATTGAGTTCCTTTAGGATGTTTTTTGTGTGCAGCAGTATATTTATTCTTGTCGTACGTTTCGCCATAAGCGGTTTTACGTCCCTGAAAAGCATCATCATAATAAGATGCAAGTCCAAATTCCTGAGCATGAAGCGTAAATGCCATTAAAAATAATACGGGAATGGTCAGAAAACGCATAAAATTCTTCATAATCAATGATTTAATTTACTTTGTATGACGTCAAAAACGATTCATACTTTACCTATTTCCGGCTCAATATACCTAATATAATATTTACGCACAACCTTCTACACTTTGCTACAGAAACCAATATGAAATGATTTAATGCATATCGGGCAAAGCGTTTTGACGTATTTTATCATTACTTCTATCAGATATGGCAAATTGCAAAATCCCAATAAACTGATTTTGAGATAATTATAAAATACGCAAAAGGTTATCCGTTATTTTTTAAAATAAACGAATAATATCCCTTCTAAATTGCAAATTCCTAAACCAAAAGCACAATTAATTGAATGCCCCCTATCAGAATCAGAATAGCACCGATCACTTTATTGACATATTGGTTGATCCATGTAGCTCGTTTGGCCACCATTCGACTCAATAACATATAAGTAGATAAAGAGAAGAATTTTCCGACCGCAGTACCTAATAAAAACAAAATCAGTAAAGGTACATTTCGCTGAAAAGCGAGCGAAAATACGCCCGCAGCATCCATACTAGTCAGCCCGAAAAACCAAAAAGGGATTGCTTGTGGGTTCAGAACTGCTAATACAGCCCCCTTTGTAATTGCGCCACGACGCTGAGAAGACGCTGTTGGGGGAATCTCTTTAGGCTTTTCTACCTTAAAAAAGAAGTACAAACCAATGGCTAGCAAAATGCCGACAGCCACCCAACGAGTCCAGCTCGAATAAAAGATCAAGTCCGAAAAGACAAGGCTACAACGGAGCGCAATAAAGACGTGTACCATTTCAATCAAAGATGCCGTAATTGACATGGCGATGGCGGGCCGACGGCCCTGCTTGAGGGTAGTATCTACCACCGATAAATTGATGGGCCCGAATGGTAGAGTACCGATATAACTAAAGAAAATACCACCAAATAATACGATTAAAATGTCAATTGCCATGCCTGGGTTAGAAAGTTTAATGGTCTGATTTGCAGATAGCTCACTTGTACTTTTGTCTGTCAAACCGTTAGAATTGGGTAAAACTATTAATTGCATCCGAAGGATTTGAACTATCGGTACACAAAATTTGTACTTTTGTAAGAATTTTTAAGGGTATTGAGGTGATTTTCAACAAAGCTCATGTTTGATCTTTTACCTGATACAAAGAAAAAATCGACAACATTTTATGAGTAAGCATGGACGTGTTTTGGTGGCAATGAGTGGTGGTATTGATAGTACCGTTACAGCGATGATGATGCACGAGCAAGGGTATGAAGTGGTCGGTATCACCATGAAAACCTGGGATTATGCCAATTCGGGTGGTTCTAAAAAAGAAACCGGATGTTGTAGTCTTGATTCTATCAACGATGCCCGCCAGGTAGCCGTTGATATGGGGTTCCACCATTTTATTGTGGATATTCGCGATGAGTTTGGGGATTATGTAATCGATAATTTTGTGGATGAATACATGGCTGGCCGTACGCCCAACCCATGTGTCTTGTGTAATACCCATATTAAATGGAGTGCCTTGCTCAAAAGAGCAGACGCAATGGATTGTGAATTTATTGCAACCGGCCATTATGCAAAGATTAATAGCGAAAATGACCGCTTGTTTATCTCAAAAGCAAAAGATGAACAAAAAGATCAATCTTATGTGCTTTGGGGACTGAGCCAAGAGTGTATGCAGCGCAGCCGTTTTCCGCTAGGTGGCTATACCAAACCAGAAGTTCGTCAAATGGCCTTTGATTGGGGGTATACAGACTTGTCGAAAAAAGCGGAAAGCTATGAGATTTGTTTCGTCCCGGATAATGATTATCGCGGCTTTCTAAAGCGAAGAGTCGATGGACTGGAAGCTAAAGTCGATGGTGGCTCTTTTGTCAACACCAAGGGAGAAGTGATCGGAACACACAAGGGATATCCATTTTATACCATTGGCCAGCGTAAAGGATTAGGTATGGCTTTTGGAAAGCCGATGTTTGTAACAGAAATTCGGCCAGAAACGAATACCGTTGTATTGGGAGAAGCCGACGAGTTGGTCCGTAATGGTATGACCGTAGGCGGCATCAACCTAATGAAGTATGATAAACTGCCTGAAGAAGGGCTGGAAGCCCGAACGATGATTCGGTATAATGATCGAGGTACGATGGCTGAGTTGTACCAAAAAGAAGATAAAATCAAAGTCGAATTTCTCGCTAATGTTCGGGGCGTTGCACCTGGGCAGTCTGCTGTATTTTATGAAGGAGATGATGTGATTGGTGGAGGTATTATTCACGGAAGTTTTCACCGCGAACTAGAAAAAGCGACGAATTTAGCGGAAGCTAAGTAAAAAAAAGAGGCTCTGTATCGGTAATTCCGTACAGAGCCCTATACAAACGCGCTCTCTCTGATGTTGCTTAAACTTTATATTGAATAAATCAATTTTCTAATTGTAGTGACAACTAACTTTCGAATCAGTTGCTTGACAAAATTCTATTCTGTCATTTGATGATACTAAGTTATAAAAATTTATGAAACCTGCCACCTTATTGCCTAATAAAATGTTAAAATCTGGAAAAATTAGTCCAATAACTGCTGCCTCAAAATAAAGCCGGCCTCTGCTTTTTGTTCCCACTCCAAGTTATCACACAGCTCAAAATCGTTATTACAGCAAAATTCACACTGTGTATCCAATACCCACAATTCTTTATAAATCAAACCAATATCGGCAGCATATTGCTCAAGTCCATATCGATACTCAATTAGATTTTCATTATCGGCAATCTGAATGCTAAGGACATTTTCAAAGTTTTGGCCTTCCAATTCGACATTTTCCGAAAGGTTAAGAATTTCACTTTCCCATCCTTTAAAGATTTCTACTTGTTCTCCGGCAATTTCAACTTTTAAATCCTTGTCAATAAAAATATTGGCATCCCAACGATCTCCTTCCCTGAGCGGAAAGTTCATTTTAACAAACCGCAAATTATCTTCCGTACGAAAGGCTTGGGTTTGAGTGCGACTAGCTGTCCAGATTGCCTGAGTTATCCACGGCAGCGTATCATTGGCACGCTCTGAACGTTCAATTAGGTAGCGCAAGGTTCCGGAACTGCTCCGCAAGGTGTCTACGATGCGTTCGCGTAATTGCCACGAAAAAGTATCCACACCAATTCCTCCAGGAATCGGATCAAAAATGATGGAATCAAGCTGGTATACTCGCTCCTGCCCTATTTCCAAAGGAAAATATTCGTATGCAAAAAGCAAATCAATATCTTCTGTTTCTTGTTTGGCGCAAGCCAATAACAACAACAAAGCAGCCAGCAAAAATTTAGAAGTCGTTCGGATCATATTTGAATTTAAACTTGTAGCGCTTTTTATTGGTGAGTTGCTTATTCTCTACTTCCAAGTCAAATAATTTGGCCTCCACTTTTTCATCCTCTTCTTTTGTCATCCTTCGCGGAAGTTCAGACTGCGGGTTTACCTCCAAAAATTCAGGATGACTTCCCTTGGTGTACACGGCCATATAGCGTGTTTTACCATCTTCTTCAAAGGTTTCAAAATCCTGAATTCGGTAGCCACTTTTCATTCTCTGCCGACGGTCTTCCATAAATAGCGGCAAACTGTCCATCTCTACCAAGTAATTGCGTTCTCTCGGTGTTCCGCGATGAAAGATAGCCAAAAAAGTATAATCAGGCGTTCCCATTTGCACCGGTTCTACATCTTGCAGAAACAAATCGACGGTATTATGGTCGGCTATCTTTTTTAGCATCGCTTCTCTCGAGTCAAATTTCCAGACTTTATGCGTTGTACGCCCTTTGCGCCAAAAGGCGATAAAATGATCATCTTTTCCATCCCGATAATAGGCTATATCGTGCATAACATAACCTTCCTTGGCCATATTACGCTTTTGAAAAATGAGCGAATCCCAACGTACAATATGTTGCAGGGTATCTTTCGGTACAGCCTTTCGGCAAACCGCCCAAAAGCGGGTGGTATCCTTAGAGTGATACACATTTAAATCACTTAAATGAAATTTTTCGGTATGCAACTGCTCCATTTTGGCTTCTAGTCCCTCATAAGTAAGATTTTCGAGGTACACCAATGAATCTGCAATTGGTTTATAAATTCCGGTAAATTGTGGTTGAGAAAATAGAATAGTGGGAAGGGCGATTCCCAAGAATAGCAATGTTTGTCTCATAAGTTGTTTGTAATATATTGAAGGGTGTAATCGTGTCAAACGCAAGCAATCCGCCCTTTAGAAACGAATCCGAGATCACAAAGATTGCCTGATGATTCCAAATATACGATTAATCTCCATTTAACTAAGCCAGCTTATCCGCAAATTGCTGCCGTAGTTTTTGGACCTTAGGTGTAATCACAAAGGTGCAATACGGGTTGCGTTCTCCAACTTTGGAGTAATATTCCTGATGGTAAGCTTCTGCCTCAAAAAAAGTAGGTAATGGCATGATATCCGTTACAATCGGATCATTCCATACTTTAGGTGCTGATATTGCTCTCGACTGTTCGGCAATCTCTTTTTGTTTTTCACTTTCGTAAAATATAGCAGAACGATATTGAGGCCCCACATCATTGCCCTGACGATTTGGTGTGGTCGGATTGTGCGTAGCCCAAAAGATTTCAAATATATCTTCCAATGAGATAATTGCTGGGTCAAAAGTTACTTGTACTACTTCTACATGATCTGTTGTACCACTGCACACGGCTTTGTAATTTGCCGTCTCTTCAGAACCTCCTGCATATCCTGAAACAACACTCTTCACCCCGGCTACCTCTTGATAAACGGCTTCCAAACACCAAAAACAACCACCACCTAATACAATTGAACTAAGATTTTCCATTTTATGTGATATGTTTTTTATTGAACAACAGAAAAACGATAGGCTGGTTTTGACTTTTCTGTAATCGTATCCAGAAAACGCTTCAAGGCCTGTTTCTTGGCGTTATCCAGCTCATAACTAATATGTTTGGTAAAATAAGCTTCCAGATCAAACGGATTCTCCATTGAATTTGGTAACAAATAAATCAACTGAGGTATGTGATCTAATCCCTGAGCTAAGGCTTCATTAAAGGCCGTCAGAAAAGCACTCGGTAATGGCTTATTAGAGACCCAGGCCGCAAAGACAAACGGCAAAGTTGTGTGCTTCATCCATATTTCACCCAAATCATAAACATAGGGAAATCGCTTATCCAAACCGATTGTGCGATCACCAATGACCAAACCAGCCGTATCGCCTTTTATTTGGTCGATATAGCCAGGTTCAGCATTCAAAAATACCGGCTCTATTTGCCAATATTCTTTGGCCAACAAACGCGTAAGCGCTACGCTTGTACGAGAATGATAATCCAGATAAATACGCTTTATATGCTCAATCGGTTGTTCACTGTATATACATACCGTTTGCACGGCCCCGACTGTACCGATGCAATAATCTGAAACAATCTGAGCGGAGTCCAGATCAGGTATCCCCGCTACAGGCATCAGAGCTAGGTCTACTTCGTCATCGCGTAGTTTTTGAGCACAGACAGAAGGGATATTTAACGATAATTCTATTTGCTCAGCAATGGGATGATGTACCAAACCATACAATAATGGCTTCGTATTCAAATAACTCACTGCCGTTACTCTTATTTTTTGATCCATATTGGCTTTTGAAAACTTCTAATATTTAAGACGGCTTTGATAATTCCAGATGCTCTATACTATTTTCTAGTTGCAGCTGAAATTCGCCTTTCCAGTAATCCACAACATATAAACCAGTATTGCTATGCTTGTAGTACTCCATATTATAGAGTGGTTCGTTTTTAAACATAGCTATCATGCAACGCATAGCTCTTCCATGTGAACAAACCAGAATGTGTTCTTCTTCTCGGTTTTTCAAGTGTTCCAGAAAACGGCGAATACGACCAGCTAACTGGCTGGCACTTTCCCCTTTTTCAAGTCGGGCATCAAAGTTACCACGTGTCCACTCTGCCACCATTTGCTTGTACTTTTGGTGCATATCCGGCGTACTCTTTTTGCCTTCATGTATGCCCCAGCCCATTTCATTTATATTTTCATGTTGCTCCCATGGAAGACCATTCTGTATAAAAGGCTCCATAGTTTGATGCGTTCTTATCAAACGCGAAGTAAGCACTACATCGAAAGGAATATCCTTGTACGCTTCAAAAAACAAGCGGGCCTGTTTGCGACCAACATCATTCAAAGGAGCATCTACCCCACTCCCTTGAACGATTCCTTGCTTATTAAAATCTGTTTGTCCGTGGCGAACTACAAAAATCTTTTTCTTCATTATGTTCTAATTGTTCACTACTGGCAAAGAAACATATCCTTTATACACCGTATCTTCTTCAAATACATGATCTGTATAATCCTTAACTACATTATAAAGGGTGTCTCGTTCAATGGCTTCACGACCTACTCTGCGAATCATATTGACCAGTTGCTCGGTACTCAATGCAGGGTTTTGCTCCTCTGCACCAGCCATGGAATAAATCTTGGTTGTATCATCAATCGTACCATCCATATCGTCTACTCCAAATGCAAGTGATAATTGAGCAGTACTTCGACCGATCATCGGCCAGTAAGCTTTGATATGATCGAAATTATCAAGATAAATTCGGCTAATGGCATAGTTCCGCAAATCTTCAATAACCGTAGATTCGGGTACATGAGACATTTGGTTGCCCTGATTACGAAACTTCAACGGAATAAAGGTTTGGAACCCTCCAGTTTTATCTTGTAACTGACGTAATTTTTCGAGATGGTCAATGCGATGTTCAAATTTTTCAATATGCCCATAAAGCATAGTGGCATTGGATCGTCTGCCCAGTTCATGCCAAATTTCATGTATACGCAACCACTCTTCCCCTGTACATTTGCCACCAGCAATCTGGTCGCGTATTTCAGGGTGAAATATCTCTGCACCACCGCCCGGCATAGAGTCCAAACCCGCTTCCTTCATCAGTTTCATACCTTCTTCATAAGTCACTTTTCCTTTCTTGAAGATATAATGATACTCAACCGGAGTGAGTGCTTTAACATGCAAATCAGGACGATGTGCTTTGATTGCACTAAATAAATCAGCATAAAACTTAAGATCATATTGTGGTAGCACACCTCCAACAATGTGAACCTCCGTTACGGGCTGATCATCATATTTTTTGATGATATCCATGATTTCATCCAAGGAATACTCCCAACCTTCTTCGCGCTTTTTGATGAGTCGGCTATACGAGCAAAATGTACAAGTGTATAAGCAGACATTAGTCGGCTCTACGTGAAAGTTTCGATTGAAATAAGTCTTATTTCCATGTTTTTGCTCTCGAATGTAATTCGCCAGCGTTCCCAGATAACTCAATTCGCCCTTTTCAAAAAGCAGCAATCCTTCTTCTTCCGTGATTCGCTTCCCTTCATATACTTTTTGAGCGATATTTCTGAGTTCCGTACTTAGGCTTTCATCCTGCAGCACGGTTTCTATTTTTCTGGCCGTTTGCATGTTTTTTACTGTTTTTTGTAAAGTAAACAAAGTTTCGAAACTTTCAGTTTTTATTGAAAGCTTATTTTTTTTATAAAATCAAAAATAAGGAGGTCTGTTGAATTTTTAAATCCCTGATGTTTTTCTTTGATTAAATGTTCTTAACAGGCTTTTGTTTGATTGCCCATGATCTTCCTCTCTTAAAATGGCATACTTACTTACCTTTTGGGCGTGCCCCCTTCCACTTGCAGTGGCTGGGGTCGGGTCATCCGTTCCGGCCTTTCAGGCCCCACTACTACCCCTCACGCATCACGAGCTCCCTGCACTAGAATTTGCCAAACCTGTCCGCCGAAAGGCATGAAGGCAGGTCGCTCTTTCTCTAAAGCTTTTCTATCTTCGAGGCTCAATTAAATTGCTGATGATATCCATTCTTATTCCGGTTTATAACTTTGACATCTGTACATTGGTGCAGGAATTGCACCGCCAGTCTTCCCAGCTGGCTATCCCATTTGAAATTATCTGCCTGGATGATGGCTCCACGACCGCTTTCAAAGAAAAAAATCGAACCATAAAAGAATACACTCATCTGACTTACCAAGAGCTTCCCCAAAATTTGGGTCGCTCAAAAATTCGAAATCGCCTGGGCAAACTAGCGAAATACGATCAATTATTATTTATGGATTGTGATTCCAAAGTGGTTCGGGAAGATTATATGGCTCATTATGCCAATCACTTGCAATCCAGGTCTGTTTTGTATGGAGGAAGGGTTTATCAGCCTAGTCCTCCCGCTGATCCAGCACTTCGTTTTCATTGGGAATATGGACGACAACGAGAGCAACAAACAGCAGATCAAAGGGCCAAGAAGCCTTTTCATGCGTTTATGACTAATAATTTCATCATTCCCAAAGCTATTTTCCAGCAAATTGGATTTGATGAGCAACTCACCCAGTATGGCCATGAAGATACTTTGTTTGGAATGGAATTAAAAAGGCGAAATATCCACATCCTCCATCTCGACAATCCGCTGGAACATCTGGGACTGGAAACTCAAACTATATTCTTACAAAAGACACAAAAAGGAATCGAAAACTTATATCAACTATACACTCGACAACTCGACATTGAAACGAAGTTGCTCAGCCTTTTCCTGCGACTCAAACGCAACAACCTGCACACCACTACACATTTTATTTTGCGAAAGCTAAAGCCCTTGATCAGAAGCGCCGTGCGCTATCAACCAAAACAAATGCGATGGTTTGACTTATGGAAACTGGCTATTCTACTGGAATACGATGCCCAAAACCAGGATAGGTAATTTGTATTTCGCGAAAGCGAGCTGAATAGGCGACCCGCTAAATTTTTTCTATTTCATTCTTTGTTAAACCAGTGTATTTCACAATCTTTTCGAGTGTCTCCCCATTTTCCTTCATCATCTTTGCAATAAGTATCTTCTCTTGCTTTTTGCCCTCTACCAGTCCTTCCTGACGTCCTTCTTCATGACCTTCCAGCCTTGAGGTATCTACTACATTTTTGATATCCATGTAGTGTTTTAGACTTTCTTCGTAAGCTTCTTTATCTTCTCGGGGTAAATTTGCTATCTCAGCCGCCTCAAACAATTGCTGGAAGATTTTCTCTTGTAATTTTGGAGGGCGATCCTGCAACTTTGAAAGATGCGTAAACACAAATAACCACTTATCAAAATGCGTTTCTAACTCATCTTCAGTCTTATTAAACTTAGGCAGTTCAATGTAAATAAATTTTAATTTGTCGTAAAATACCTCGCAATTTTGGTCTTTTAACTCTACAAGATGTAAGATTTCTTGGTCATTCTTATGCTCATCAAACTTAAAATCCAATACCCCAACCGTATAAACTGGCTGTAACTTATAATTCCAATCTCCTTTTTTTGCTTGTTCCTGAATTGGAAAAGAGCTGTAATATACACTCCTTTCCTTAAAGAAATTTTGCTTTGCTTTTTGAATCTCAACGATGAAACTTTCTCCATTTTTACCTTTGCAGTAAATATCAAAAATCGCAGTACGGTCTACCAATTGTTGCCCCACATGCTCATTCTTAGCATACGTCAAATCATCAATAATATGTTGAGATGGCAAAATTTCATTTAAAAAATCAATTAACAGGTTTTTATTGGGCTCACTGCCAAATAATTTTTTAAACCCAAAATCGGTCAGAGGATTTATAAACTTTTGGTTGACAAGATTCATTCGATTTGTTTTAACTTCAAACAATTCGTCTTAAGTAAAGATAATCTATTTTCTTGACGAAATCTATAATTTATACCTAGGCCATTGGTATTTCGTAATTTTCTTCTTTTTGCTTTCCACTTACAATTTATCCTCGTCTACAATCTTGATCTGTCTTTACTTCGATTCGACGGCCAACAAATTCGGTAAATACCAGAAAAAAGAGTAATTTTTCGACCATACCAAAAGCCATTATTAATGCGTAATGAATTCATTATTTTCTCTGTTGGATCAACGCTCCTCATTGCAGCACTCTCTTACTTTGTATGGCCCTCCGCTATCTGGTGGTTCCTCTTGACTGGGCCGCTTATTATACTTGGTTTCTACGATATGGTGCAAGGCAAACATGCCATTATGCGCAATTTCCCCATATTGGGACGTGGCCGTTATGTCATGGAGGACTTGCGTCCAAAAATGTACCAGTATTTTATCGAATCAGATACCAATGGCCGCCCGATAAGCCGCATCTATCGTTCGGTCGTTTATCAACGAGCAAAAAAAGAACTCGACACCACTCCATTCGGAACGCAATTGGATGTGTATGACGAAGGCTATGAATGGATGAACCATTCTATCGCCGCACTGGATGCACACGAGCTGCCTTCACATCCCAAAACGCTGGTGGGTGGTGAAGTTTGCCTGCAACCCTATGAGGCTAGCTTATTTAATGTTTCTGCCATGAGCTTTGGTTCATTGAGCAAAAATGCGATCGAAGCACTCAATGGAGGAGCACAAATGGGAGAATTTGCACATAATACGGGTGAAGGAGGAATCAGCCCCTACCATACCAAACATCATGGCGATTTGATTTATCAAATCGGAACGGGCTACTTTGGTTGCCGTGATGAAAATGGAAATTTTAGCCCCGAAGAATTTGCAAAACGCTGTGAATTACCGCAGGTAAAAATGGTGGAACTCAAGTTGTCACAAGGTGCCAAACCCGGCCACGGAGGTATACTGCCCGCCAAAAAAAATACAGATGAAATTTCAAAAATACGAGGCGTAAAACCCTATACCGATGTTTTGTCACCGCCATTTCACAAAGCGTTTAATACACCTATTGGCTTGCTGGAAATGATTCGTCTGATGCGCGAAAAATCAGGCGGAAAGCCTATTGGTTTCAAGCTGTGTATAGGCCAGCGCAGTGAGTTTCTCGCTATTTGTAAAGCCATGGTACAAGAAAATATTTACCCAGATTTTATAACCGTCGATGGCGGTGAAGGGGGTACTGGAGCGGCACCGCTTGAATTTTCTAACTCCGTTGGGATGCCTTATAAAGAGGGGCTTGCATTCGTTCATGATGCGCTAGTTGGCTTTGGGATTCGTGAAAAAATCAAAATCTTCGCCTCTGGTAAGGTGATTACTGGCTTTCATATTTTCAGAGCTTTAGCATTGGGGGCAGATGCAACCTACAGCGCGCGTGCCATGATGCTGGCGCTAGGATGTATTCAGGCACTGGAATGCAACAAAAACAATTGTCCGACCGGAGTAGCAACCCAAAATCCGGAGTTGGTAGCTGGACTCGTTGTGAAAGATAAAAAAATTAGAGTAGCTCAGTTTCATCACGAAACCATCAAAAGTTTTGTAGAATTAATGGCTGCAGCCGGACTAAAATCACCAGCTGAAATAACACGCCACCATGTATACCGAAGAGTAAGTATGAATAAATCCAAGCGGTATAGCGATATATTTCCTTACCTGCAAGCAGGTTGCCTATTGCAGGAAGTGACTGTTCCTAAAGACTGGTTGACCGATTGGAAATTAGCAGACCCCGGTAAGTTTTAATCAATTGACTTATACAGGTTGAGCAAGACTTCTTTTTCATTTTCCCAATTGAGTTCGCTTCGTGCGATCAAGCAATTACTTCGCAGTCTTTTGTAGTGCGTAGGATCAGAAAGCAATCGCTCAATGGCGTGGAGTATCGTATCTTTCTCCAGATCATCAATTAGCTCAAATACATCGTATTTTTTATTGATGGCTGCATATTCTGGGAAATTCATGTGAATAGACGGCAAGCCTGCCTGAATATAATCAAAGGCTTTGTTGGCAAGAGAATAGTAGTAACTTTTGCCTTTAGCTTCCAGCAGATTTAATCCAACATGAGCTTTTAGAGTAGTTTCTTTTAGCTCTTCGGGCTGCAAATAGCCCAAAAATTTGATCCGGTCTTTGAGCCAGCGAAGGTCAACTTCTTCCCTCAAAAATTCGGATAAGTCGCCCTCTCCTGCTATCCAAAGTTGAATATATTTTCGTTCTTCTAGTGCTTGAATTACTTCAAAAAGCCCTCGTCCCTCATTGAGTGCCCCCTGATAAAGCAAGGTTAACGGCTGTCCTTCTTCTGGCTTAGCTACTGCTTCTTGCCTGAACGGCAAATTGCGAACTACTTGAAAATCCACTCCATATTCTTTTCCCATAATTCGCGCCAATTCTGGACCTACAGTGTAACAGTGCTTTTGTTTTGGTATAGTAAATTTGGCTATTCGCTTCCAAAACCTTCGGACAAACTTGCGCTCTACCAATTCTGGTAATTCGGTATAGTATTCATGAGCATCAAATACGAGGGGTTTGCCTTTAAGGCGAGCAATCAAATGTCCCGGCATTAGGGTGTCAAGATCAACAGCATTAAGTATATCGAAGCGTTTGAAAAGCAAATAAAAAAACAACTTGACATTATATTCCAGGTAAAACATAAACCCTTTTTCCCAACGGCATCGAATGCGTTTTTGCCGAAAAGACCGTTCTACTAAAGGTACAGACGCCTCTTTTTTTCGTCCGACTAAAGTTACATCATAACCAGCATCCACCAGCGTGGAGCAAATTCGAATCATTCGTTGGTCATAGCTCAAATCGTTGGTTACGGTAGCTATGATGTGTTTTTTCTTATCTCTCATTCAGAAAAAAATGTTCTCCTTCTTTATCAATAAAACCTTCATCAAGAAGGTATTCGAGTGCTTTGAGTACTTGTTGATGGCGTCGGGGCGCAAATGAATCCATTATGTTATCCAAGCTTAATCGCTCTTTTTTGAGCAATCGCCTGATTTTTTCCTGGTACGCCTTGAAGTCTTGCTCTGTAATCTCAGCTTTGGTTCGTCCCAAACAAACATCACAAATACCACATTTTGGTACCTCTTCCTCTCCAAAATACTGCAACAGTTGCTGACTTCGACACACCGGGTCTTCGGCATAAAGGATCGCTTTCTTGATCCTTTCGTAGTATCGATTCTTTAAGAAATGATACCTCGACTGATCAATAGTCAAATCTTCTGCTCGGATTCGCTCTTTGGCATAAAATAGCTGAGGCGAATCTTTCTGTGGCTCGTAACGAATGACCTTATCTTGCGAAAGCTTCGCCAATGCTTTGTTGAGGTCTGCTCTCGACATTTTTAGGAAGCGTGCCAACTGATTTTCACGCAAGTGAACATACTGGTTGAATGCTCCCTGATAGGTCCGCAAAATGGTTTTGATAATGATATCCATTTTCGGATTGCGCAGCTGATAGTCGTATAAATCTTCCTTCGAAACGAGTATTTTTAAGCTGGAAGGAATATACACTGCATCGGTCAGCATAATCCATCCTTCCTTTTCCAGTGTTTTCAATGCATTATAGGTCCGAATCGGGTCGAGCTGAAAGTTTTGGCAAAAAGCGATGATATCAAAATCAAAAGTGTGCCCTTCTCCAGCTCCCAGCGCCAACTGAAAATAACTACCCAGTGCCCTGTAAATTCGCCTAATTTCGGTCATTGGCGGAAAAGCCAGTTCATAGCTTCGCTCCAACCGCTTTTTATCGGTTTCATTGTAAAGAAGTACTGCATACGCTTTTTGACCATCGCGGCCCGCGCGGCCCGCTTCTTGGAAGTAAGCTTCCAGACTATCCGGCAAGTCCATGTGTACGACGATGCGCACATCTGACTTATCGATGCCCATGCCGAAGGCATTGGTACTTACAATTACTCGCAATTGATCGTTGACCCAGGCATCCTGTTTTTGTGCTCGCAAATCTGGCGAAAGCCCGGCATGATAAAAATCGGCTCGAATTCCATTTCGTTGCAGTTGAATAGCAATTTCTTTGGTTTTGCGTCGGCTCCGAACGTATACAATACCTGTTCCTTTTACCTTTCGGAAAATATCGAGCAACTTGGCCTCTTTTCCTTCTTCATATAATACCGAATACGATAAATTGTTGCGCTCAAAGCTCTTTTGAAAGACATTTTGTTGCCGAAAAGCAAGTTTCTCCTGTATATCTTTTACAACCTCCGGGGTAGCCGTAGCCGTTAATGCCAGAGTTGGGACTTCCGGCAACCACTCTTTCGCTTCTGCAATTTGCAAATAAGACGGGCGAAAATCATAGCCCCATTGCGACACACAGTGCGCTTCATCAACCGCCAGCAAGCTGACGTTCATCTGTTTAATACGTTCTTTGGCTAAGTCTGTAGTCAGGCGTTCGGGAGAAAGGTAAAGCAATTTGACGTTTCCGTAAATACAATTATCCAGAATGCGGTCAATATCGCGGTAATGCATACCCGAATAAATAGCTTCTGCGAGAATTCCTCGTTTTTTAAGATTTTCCACTTGGTCTTTCATCAGAGCGATGAGCGGAGAGACAACGATACAAATGCCTTCGCGACAAAGAGCAGGCACCTGAAAACAAATAGACTTACCACCTCCGGTAGGCATCAGTCCGAGCGTATCTTTACCATTCAGCACGGATTCAATGATTTGATCCTGCAGGCTTCGAAAAGAATCATAGCCCCAATATTGCTGAAGCACCGCCAGCGGTGCTTTTGGATACTCACTCATAATTGCGGGTAGCGATAAATACTAAATTACACGCTTAAGAATAAGGGAATTAATTGGAGAAAAAAAGCAGCTTGATAAATTATTTACCGACGTTGGCTTCCATTTTTGAAAGTTCTTCGAGTACCAAGGCATATACTTCCTCCATGGTTTGAGGATCTTGTCGCATGGCCTCCATACTTTGGTAAAAATCTTCTTTAGATACTTCGTGGATGGTAAATATTTGTTCGTAATAAATATTAGCCACGCTGTCTTTTTGCTCTGCACGCAAATTTTGGATAGTTCCTTCGGCAATGTGAACATCAGCCAGTACCTTGACCAGCTTTTCTTTTGGAATACTTAGCTCTGCCCGACTAGGGCCACAAGCACATAAAAATAGCAATAGATTGACCAATAAAAAGTTACGCAACATCAACTAAAGTATTGTTTTGGATAATGAAACTCCGTCATTTTGGCGGAAGCCACCCCGAAAGCTGCCCAGTCTTCGATTTCGGCGTCAATGCGCACAATGCCGCAGGTAGGCAGATTGCTCAGATAATCATCTGAGAACAGATTGGCTAATGTGGTAAAGGTAGGATTATGCCCAAAAACAAGCACGGTTTTGACGTTCTTTGGCAATTCATTAACGATTTCGAGGATATCTTCCGGATAAGCATCATAGATTTTTTTCTCTAATTGAATGGCATCCAGAGGAATGTGGTAGGCATCTGCAAAAATACTAGCCGTCGTATAAGCTCGTTTGGCAGGGCTGGAGACAATCAAATCCAGTTCTGGGCACTTTCCTTTGAGCAATTTGGCCATAAAAGGCGCATCGCGCTGGCCCCGAGGATTTAATGGTCGGTCAAAATCTTTTAATGTTGGGTTTTCCCAACTCGACTTAGCATGTCTAATTAGGTATAAGCTTTTCATAAGCGCTTCTCAGGTAGCTCTCATGAATAGCTGATTTGCTATCTGTTTCAGGCAATCGGTTTTAAGGTAAACGAAACGGATTCAATTATACTCCGCTTGTTTCATTTCAACAAAATTTCTCCCGGTCTTTATTTGCCTTATATTTGGACAAAAATCAACTTCATGAGTTATTTCAAAAATAAAGTAGCCTGGGTCACAGGTGCCACTTCTGGCATCGGAGAGCACCTCGTTTATGCAATGGCTCAGGCAGGTGCTAAAATAGCTATATCCAGTCGAAGAGCATCCGAATTGGAAAGGGTGCAAGCTGCTTGCCCTAAACCCGAAGACATACTGATAATCCCCCTGGATGTAACACAAATAGAAACCTTCCCACAAGTTAGTGAAAAAGTATGGAATCATTTTGGGCAAATAGATATTCTTGTGCTTAATGCCGGGATTTCTCAGCGCTCCCTGGCTAAAGAAACCCAAATAGACGTTGACCAACGCCTGATGGCTGTTAACTACTTCGGGGTTATTGGTTTGGCGAAAGCCGTACTGCCTTATATGCTCAAACAACAATCTGGACAAATGGTCGTCACCAGCAGCGTCATGGGAAAGGTTGGTACGCCCATGCGCTCCGCTTATGCCGCTTCCAAGCATGCTTTGCATGGATTTTTTGACTCCCTGCGTGCCGAGCTGAAGAATGACAATATTGCAGTAACGATCATCTGCCCGGGCTATGTGCGCACTGAAATCTCCATCAATGCGTTGACCAGCGATGGTAGCAAACATAAAAAAATGAGCCCTGGCAACGCAAATGGTTACACGCCCAAAGAATTTGCCGCAAAGGCCATGAAAGTTATTGCGAAACGAAAGGAGGAAGTGTATATCGGTGGAAAAGAAATTATGGCGATTTACCTAAAACGGTACCTGCCACGCTTGTGGTCGTATGTGGTAACGCGTATTCAAGTTACTTAACTCAAAAGTATGGTAAGCAGCAAGTTGCTTGCTGCTTACCATGAAGATTAATTTAACTGGCTCAATGATTCTCGCAATTGACTCAAAGAGCAGGACTCATACTGCAATACCAACTGATTTTCTTGTCCGACCTGTGTATCTTTTACCGCCAAAAGCGGCTTGCCGTCTTCCAGCTTGATACCAATTACACGAACATTCATCCCGGTCGGAATCTTGTTTGTTTTGTAATAATTTTGATATTTTCCAGCGCGCATCATACTGCGAATATCCTTGAATACGACAAAGACCTGTTCATCGCTCAAATCTAAATCAGCAATCCACATAGATTCCTTCATAGCCAATGGCACCTCATAAAAACGATCACAGTTGATCCAGCCCAGGTCATTGACTTCAAAGATATATTCGTTCAGAAAGTTCTGATTCATTCGGACATTACCAGAAGAAGCAAAACGTGCTTCAAATGCTATCATTTTTTCATTGCGGAATTCTTTCCAGGCATTCAGTCGAGGAACATAAGCCGCTTTTCTGGCGTCAAATTCTTCGCGCAGACGCTGGTTTTCCTTCTGGGCTTCTACATCTTGGTAAACCATTCTTTTGCCCGGCGCAGGCTTCTTTTTTTGCCATTCGGCCAAATCTTCTTCATATTGGGCATAAGCCTCGTCGTACTTCATCATAGCTGCTTCGTATTTGACCATCCGCTGCTCATATACCTTCATTTCTGATCGGTACGTCGACATTGCTTTTTCGTAAGCAGCCTTGTCTTTTTCGGCTTTCTTGGCTTTGCTCATGAATACATTTTCCAAGAAAGAAGCATCATACTTTGTATTTTCGGGCGTTGGCAAATTTGGGTGTCCTGGTTTATAAGGCATTTTAGGAGCCAAGGGTTTTGCTTCGCTTTCTTGGGTATCACTGACATATTTGACATAAACCGGCATTTGAATCAGCACCGGTGGCTTGGGTTTTGGCGGCAGCTCAAGATATGCATCCAAGCTGGCCATAGCTGGTTGTTGTGTCGGAATCCAGTCTTCTAAACGGCCATCTGGCGACTGTTGGCCCATAAACAACTCCATGCCTTCTTCCATCTCTTCAGTTGGCATACTTACGACCATTTGGTTGCCCTGGCGGATGTGCAGTTGATTTCCTGCTTCGTCAAATGCTTCGGTGAAGACCATGCCACCTGTCTCCAAAATCTGATCTTTTGAAGTGGTGGTCAAATTAGCCATGATGATGTCGTCCATGGCATACGCTTCACGCAAATGGAAAGAGACCTTGCCTTTCGGCAAATGGCCATTCTCGTCCACCAATGAATTGGCTTCCAGCCAAATAACCGTGCCTTGCTCACCGATGAGCTTCATCGCCTTCATCGGATCAAATTCGAAGCGTTGTAGTTGGTCTTCGGCCCATTGTGCGAAAAGTTCTTCCAGATTGTCGGGAATGCGGTAGGTAATTTTCACATCCACCCTACGGTTTTGTTGTCTACCCGTTTCGCTTTCATTGTCAAAAGCTGGATTTTCTTCGCCAAAAGCAAGTAAGGTTGTAAATTCTACTTTGATTCCGATATTCGTCAAATAGTTACGCACCGCATCTGCTCTGCGTTGTGCCAATTGTTGATTGTAGTCATTGGTACCTCTGTCATCGGTATGCGCTTCCACAACCACTTTATATTCACTCAAATGCAAAGGCAGCAATTCATCTGCTACCTGATCGAGTTGTACTTGAGCCTGATCTGTAAGGTGGTGCTGAGCAGTTTCGAAAAAGACAGAATAGGAGGCTTTTTTTTGAGCTGTAAGCCCGCAGGAAAACAGCAACATTAAAGTCAGTAACAAAAGTTTGTTTTTCATAACTGAGGAATTTTTGAGATATATGAAACCAGCGAGATATGCCGGATATTAAAATGATACCAGTTGATTGTCGCATTTGCATGCAAATGCAGAAGTACACGACCAATTTTTTGAGAAGTACATTAAGAGATTGAGATGTAGTTATTTTCTGGTGAGCTGATCACGATTACAACATTGCTTCTACCAGTTTTAGCTTTATTTACACTACTGCCTTGATTCGTATGCCTAACGCAGCAGCAAGTAAAAAGTAACAGAAATAATATTACAATCGAACGAAATTCGACGGAAGAAGTTTTTGGAATGCTTAAAAGAACCAACAAATGATTGGGAATGTCCGCAAAACTAAAAACGATCAAATCTGCTTTTGCGCTTTTTCTCTTCGATAGGCTTTTTCAAAACGGGATTTTTATACTCATGGTAACCACGACGAAACAAATAAAAGCCGATACCCAGCACAATGAACGGAAGTGTACGACCAATGGAAGGCGTGTACAAAATCATAACCACCGCAAGAAACATAAACAAAATGCCCAAAATAGCCCGGATAGAACCATTCTGACGAGATTGCCCCAACAATTCACGATGTGCAATTTCCTGATCTACCATAGACAAAAGTGATCGTTTATCCTCGTCTGATAAACCATAATTGCGAAGGCGGCCTTTAATTTCATGGTAAGCCAGGCCTTCCGCTACCCAGTCTTCACACTTTTCTTTGATTTCTTGTATGGTCATATATCTGCACAACGATTATTTTGAAAAATCCTTGATACATCTGCAAGATAAAGCATCTGTTTGAAATCCGGAATTGCTAAAGCGATAGTTTAACTGCTTTTCACTATCACGCGTCAATTGAAACTCAACTTTTGTTTTTCCAGATAATTCTGCTCGACTAAAAATCAAAAATACCGGAGCATCGGAATTATTCGGATT
>JALEHC010000146.1 GCA_022763215.1 Saprospiraceae bacterium | reverse complement strand
GTAGAAATTTTAAGACTTATTCTATGCCTTCGGCCTTCCAAAACGTCCTGCAAATGCCATTTTCGCAATTCATTTTGCGGATCAGCTCCCCGTTTTCGTTGTATAGTTTCAATTCGCCATGTTCATTATCGCCATTGAGATAACTTCCTTCAGCTTTCAGTTTTCCATTTTCGTAGTATTCAATAAAAGGGCCATTTTCTTCATTGTTTTCGAAGCTAACTTCTTCCATTAGTTGGCCATTTGGGTAAAATCGGCGCCACTTTCCAATCATTTCGTTGTTTTGGTAAGCGCCTCTTTGGTCAACGCCTCCACTCTCGTGGTATACTTCATAGAGCCCATTAAAGGTTCCCATATCATAATTCTCGACTATCTGAGTATCGCCAGATTCATAGTAAAGAACGCGGGTACCATTGAGGGTGTCGTTGGTGTAGTTGGCTTCCTCAACCAGAACGCCATTTTCGGTATATTTTTGGTAGAGGCCTTGCCGAGCATAACTGTCTTTAGTTCGCGAAAATTTTTCGACATAGCCATAAGCATCTGTTTGTTCGACGCTTTCAAGCGAAGCAGATTTGCCGCAAGCACCCAATAGTAATAGTACCAGACCTAAAATAAAACTGTATTTCATCATAGCAATGTGCGATTTTGAGAAGTGAAGTTTATTTTTTGCCGCAAAGGCAAATGTAGATACTTACAGAACGAAAAACCTAGAAAAAGATACGAAAAAAGGGGCCTCCAATGGAGCCCCCCAAATTGTATGAGACATAGCCCGAGGGCTATAAGAATCTATTAATTACGTGATCTATTTAACCAGATTACGTCCAATACTGGAGTAGTAAAATCCAGCTTCGCGCATACGATTGAGGTCGTAAAGGTTACGGCCATCAAAAATAACTGGTGCGGACAATAACTTCTTGATGACATCAAAACTAGGTGTGCGGAACACACTCCATTCTGTCACAATCGAGAGCGCATCAGCGCCAACGAGTGCATCGTATTGGTCTTTACCGAAAGTAATGCGGTCGCCGTAAATCGCTTTCACATTTTCCATAGCTTCCGGATCGAATGCTCGGATATTGGCACCGGCAGCCAAAAGTTCGTCAATGATATAAAGGGCAGGAGCTTCGCGAATATCGTCGGTATTTGGCTTAAAAGCCAAGCCCCAGAAAGCAACAGTTTTGCCTTTCAGATCATTGTTAAAGTAGTCTTTGATTTTTTTGGCTAGAACAATGCGCTGGTCATCATTCACATTCATTACGGCATTCAGAATACGGAAATCGTACTTGAATTCCTGTGCTGTTTTAGCCAATGCTTGTACATCCTTTGGGAAACAACTTCCACCATAACCAACCCCTGGAAACAGGAATCGCTTACCGATACGGGTATCGCTACCCATACCGCGGCGCACCATATCCACATTAGCACCTACTTTTTCACACAAGTTGGCAATTTCGTTCATAAAAGAAATACGAGCTGCCAGATAGGAATTAGCGGCATACTTCGTCATTTCTGCTGAGCGTTCATCCATTACGATAATCGGATTGCCTTGACGTACAAAAGGCTCATAAAGTTCCATCATCAGGTCTTCGGCTTTTTCCGAGCTGGTGCCGATGACTACACGATCCGGGCGCAGGAAGTCTTCAACGGCCACTCCTTCTCTAAGGAATTCTGGATTGGAGACCACATCAAACAAATCTTCGCTCAGGTTTGCTGCCAATTTGGCGTGTACCAATTCGGAAGTTCCTACTGGTACCGTACTCTTGTCGACGATCACTTTATAGTCGGTGATCATGGTACTTAGTTGGTCTGCTACGCCGAGGATATAAGAAAGGTCAGCAGAACCATCTTCACCCGGAGGTGTTGGGAGTGCCAGGAAGATGATTTTAGCATCTTTGATGGCGGAGGCCAAATCGGTGGTAAATGACAGACGATTTTGCTTGGTATTGCGATCGAAAAGTACATCGAGGCCCGGTTCGTAGATAGGCACTTCTCCGTTTCTCATGCGTTCGACTTTCTTTTCGTCAATATCAACACAAGTAACATGGTTTCCCGTTTCTGCGAAGCAGGTTCCTGTAACCAGGCCAACATAGCCTGTACCGACAACAGCTATATTCATAATTCTTCAGTTTTAATGTAAAAGCTTGATAAAAATATTTTGGGATAAAAAATTGTTTCATTCGTGATGACCAATATATCCGTAATTGGAAGGTGAAATGTTTGAGTGCTAAAAGGACGAGTGTAAAATTCAGGTTGAGTGAAGCTTGCGTATAGTGCAAATTACTAAATTCCGAACAAAAATACACCATGCCTTTCCACAATTTGCACAAACATACATTATAAAATCTGGCATTTGATTTTTGGTCGGCTACTAATTTGAATATCTGCATTAAAAACAGCATCTTTTAACAGATTATTCCGGATACATGAAGAAATGGTTGAATTCAATATATTATTCCTTTGCGGTACAGCTACTGGTTTTGCATGTACGCAGCTATCATTTGCTCATTTTTGTGTGGCT
>JALEHC010000145.1 GCA_022763215.1 Saprospiraceae bacterium | reverse complement strand
TCCGTCGGTAATGCTGCTACTTCTACATTCAGAATACCAAATACTTCAAGTGCTCGTCTTGTTGTCTGGCCAATAGCCACAACTATTTGTGCCGCTTCTTGCTTCCGAGTCAGGAAGTAAGCCTGTACATTGAGCGGAGAAGTAAACACTAATACCTCTGCTTTGGGCAAATTCAAATCTTTTTTTGCCTCATTTCTATAAACGACCAAGTCTATCGAAGTTATTCGATCGTCTAAAAGTTGTTGGACACTTTTTCGGGAGTGTTCTGCATGTGGAAACAATACGCGCTTGTGCATGGCTTTCGCCAAAAATGCAGCAGCGACTTCGTCTGGTTTGCCATTGCCGACAAAGTCGGCAGCCCTTGGAAGTTCGGTAGCCGTACCGGCACCGATGGCTGCCAGCTTTACATTTGCAGGCAACTGCAAATGGGCTTTTTCCAATCCATTGAAAAAAAATTGCACGGCTTTCCGGCTGTAAAAAAAAATCCAATCCGCTTCTGGTAATTCGTCAAACAGCACCGGTTCAAAGCGAATAAGCGAATGTCCGTTTACCTTCATGCCGGCCTTTTCCAGCATTTGCCGAAAGGTGCTTTCTGCCCCAACTTCTCGACTAATGAATACTGTTTTCACCTATTTCCGAATTTGTGCAACGACTTGTTCCGCCAGCTCAAAATGCGTACTGCTGCTATGGCGAACCGTGCGCAGTGGTGCATTCCAGGCGTCAGCCAATGCTGCCCACACATGAAAATTACCCGCTTTGTCTTGCTCACAATAAACACCCAATGGCATCTGACAGCCACCATCCAGCAAATTGAGCACCTTGCGCTCTACATTGGTCACTATGGAAGTTGACTTTTGGTGCAATTGTTTGAATACTCGACGGGTAGCCAAGTCATTTTCATTGGTTTGCCAGGCTAATACCCCCTGCGCTGGCGCAGGTATGAATTCTTTCGGATTAAATTGAATAATTTCAAATTCAGACATATCCATTTCCAAGCGTGTAACGCCGGCTGCCGCCAAAATAATGGCATCAAAATCGCCTGAACGGAGCTTATTGAGACGAGTTGGCACATTACCCCGAATATCTTTCAGGCTGATATCTGGTCGAAAGTGGAGCATCTGTGATTTGCGTCGAGCAGAAGAAGTTCCGACTACCGCTCCTTGCTTCAATTTAAAGGTCTGGCTTTCATCGACTTCCTCTTTGCGAATGACCATCCAATCCGCTGGATTTTCGCGATAAGAAACCGCTGTGATCACCAATCCTTCCGGCGCGGTGGTTGGTAGGTCTTTCATGGAGTGAACAGCCACGTCGATATCACCACGTAGTAAGCTGTCTTCTATTTCTTTGGTAAAAAAGCCCTTGCCTTCCATTTTATCAAACCCAAGATGCTGTATACGATCTCCTTTGGTTTTGATAATTATTAATTCTGAAGCTACTCCAATTTTTTCTAATTCGGCTTGGGTATGGTGCGCTTGCCATAAAGCCAATTTACTTCCTCTAGTTCCGATTCTGATTTTCTTTTCCAACTTGATCTGCTTTTTTATTTTGACAAAAATAGCCTTTTAACATAGGCATTTCTTCTGAATTGCGTCAGATTTTTTTTGTTATCTTCGCGGCATGCAATTATCAGCTCAACAATTGGCCCAAATCCTCAGTGGAACCGTGGAAGGTGATCCGGAGGTAAAGATTGACCGCCCCAGCAAAATTGAAGAAGGCGGAGCAGGTAGTATTTCTTTTTTAGCCAACCCTAAGTATGAGCAATATGCTTATACCACAACGGCTTCTGCACTACTGGTGCAAAAGGAATGGCAGCCTGCAAAAGATTTGCCGAAAGGCCTAACCCTCATCCGCGTAGCTGATGTTTATGCTGCCATTGCATTTCTACTCGAAAAATTTGGCGAACAACAGGCAGCCAGCCGCCAAACACAGCAACAAAGCTCTGCAGCGATCAATGAAACGGCAAAAATTGGCCAGGAAGTATCAATTGGGCATCATACGGTGATAGAAGCAGAAGCTGAAATTGGTGACCATACCTTTATTGGTGCTCAAGTATATATTGGTGCCAAAGCCAAGATCGGAAAAAATGTGGTCATATATCCGGGGGTACGCATCATGCATGAATGCGTGATTGGCGATGATTGTGTTATACACCCCAATGTGGTTATCGGCGGTGATGGATTTGGCTTTAGCCCACAAGAAGATGGCACTTACAAAAAAGTACCCCAAATCGGAAATGTCATCATCGAAGAAAAGGTAGAAATTGGTGCCAACACGACTATCGATCGGGCTACAATGGGTTCGACTATTATTCGGAAAGGTGCCAAAATAGATAATCTCGTTCAGATTGCACACAACTGTGAAGTGGGTGAAAATACCGTGCTTGCCGCACAGGTAGGTGTAGCTGGCAGTACCAAAATTGGTGCCAACTGCCGAATTGGTGGACAGGTTGGCTTTTCAGGCCATATTACTATTGCTGACGGTACGGCGATACAAGCTCAGAGTGGTGTACCTTCTTCCATCAAAGAACCTAATAAAGCATTTTTTGGCTCTCCTATAATGGATTATAAAGCATTTATTCGCTCTTTTGGTGTATTCAAAAAACTGCCTGAGTTGTACAAAAAAATACACCAGATCGAGAAGCAACTCAACCAAAAGTAAGCCCTACCCAAAAGAGCAGAGCCCAAATTTTGGGCTTTCTTCTCATCTTTCACAGATGAAAAATATATCTTTGCAAAAATAATTAAGCAGTAAAACGGAATGGAGTAAAGGGATTTTTGTTCTGTCACACCATTGCAAAATGATCTGTAAGGTGGGCGCTTCCCCAAAGCTCCGGTTTATTCCGCCATTTTATCAACTACATATGAAGCAACAGACCATCAAAAAAGCGGTCACCCTAAAAGGCGTTGGACTCCACACCGGCGAAAATGTAACGCTTAGTTTTCATCCGGCACCGGTAAATCACGGCTTGCGCTTTAAGCGTGTAGATATCGAAAATCAGCCGGTCATCAATGCTGATGTCAATCGGGTCGTTTCCACTCAAAGAAGTACCTCCATTCAAAATGGTGATGCCGTCGTTTCTACTGTAGAACACGTGCTTTCCGCACTTAGTGGCCTGCAAATCGATAATATTTTGATGGAAATCGATGGCCCTGAAATTCCTATCCTCGATGGAAGTGCTATACAGTTTGTACAAGCACTCAAGGAAGCAGGTATAGAAGAACAAGAAGAAGAACGAGACTACTTTATCATCGAAGAGCCAATCGTTTATCGCGATGAAACGACCGGTACGGAATTGATGGCCCTGCCATCTGACCATTTTGAAGTTATCACGATGATCGACTTCAACTCGCCGGTACTCGGTCAACAATATGCTTCTATCAGCGATATGTCTACCTACGAAAATGAAATTGCGCCTTGCCGTACTTTCGTTTTTCTGCATGAACTTGAATACTTATTCAAACAAGACCTGATTAAAGGCGGCGACCTGAGCAATGCCATCGTAATTGCAAATGAAAAGGTAAGCCAAGATCGCTTGGATGAGATCGCAAAACTGCTGGAAAAACCTAGCCTTACCGTTAATCAGGAAGGTATTCTCAATACGCTTGACCTGAAGTTCAAGAATGAACCAGCTCGCCACAAATTGCTGGATGTAATTGGTGATATTAGCCTACTTGGCAAACCCATCAAGGGTAAGATTGTGGCCACCAAACCAGGCCACACCGCCAATGTTGCTTTTACCAAGATATTAAAGAAAAAATATCAAGAGCAAAGAAAATTAAAAGGAAAACCTAAATATAATCCAGACCAGGAACCTGTATTTGATACGGTTAAAATTGCGGAATGGCTTCCGCACCGCTTTCCGTTCTTGCTAATCGACAAAATTTTGGAGCTTTCTCCAAATCATGTGGTTGGCCTCAAAAACGTGAGCTTTAACGAAAATTTCTTCCAGGGACACTTCCCCAACAACCCGGTTATGCCGGGGGTACTACAAGTGGAAGCAATGGCCCAAACCGGCGGGATTCTGGCACTATCTACTGTAGAAGATCCCGGCAACTGGGATACTTATTTTTTAAAAATTGAAAATGCCAAATTCAAACACAAAGTCGTTCCAGGCGATACGATCCTTTTCCGAATGGATCTCCTGGCTCCTATTCGTCGTGGTATTTGCCAGATGAAAGGTACGGCCTATGTCGGCAACAAAATTGTGTCTGAAGCGGAATTAATTGCTCAAATCGTTAAGCGTTCCTAACATGGATTCTAAAAATAATGCTTTTATCCATCCTGATGCCAAGATTGGTGAAAATGTAACGGTCGGCCCGTTTTGTTATATCGATAAAAATGTCGTCGTGGGTGATGGTACCTGGCTGGCCCCTCATGTTACCCTCTTTGAAGGTGCACGCATCGGTAAAAATGTTCGCATCTTTCCGGGTGCAGTTATTTCGGGCGTTCCTCAGGATCTCAAATTTAAAGGTGAAGAAACTATAGCCGAAGTTGGTGATAATACAACCATCCGAGAGTATGTTACCATTAACCGAGGTACTAGTTATGCCAATAAAACAGTCGTTGGAGCGGATTGCTTGCTCATGGCTTATGTACACGTAGCACACGATTGTATTATCGGTAATCGTGTCATCTTGGCAAACAATGTCGCCTTGGCTGGGCATGTTGAAATTGAAGACTGGGCCATACTAGAAGGCCTGGTAGCCGTTCAGCAATTCATCAAGATTGGCCAACATGCCTTTATTGGTGGTGGTTCTTTGGTGCGCAAGCATGTACCGCCTTACGTTAAGGCTGCTCGTGAGCCGCTTTCTTATGCGGGTGTCAATCACATCGGCCTTCAACGTCGCCACTTTACACAAGAACAAATCAACCACATCAAGGATATTTATCGCATTCTGTTTGTAAAAGGGTATAATACTACCCATGCTCTTCAAGTAATCGAAGACTCGCTCGAAGAAACAGAAGTAAGACAGAATGTAATTAACTTTATTCGGGACGCTGACCCGGGTATTATGAAAGGATTCCAGCACGTCAACGGCCGAAACGTCGATATTGATGAATATTAAACTGGAAAAAGTCGGCAAACGATTTCGTCGAGAATGGATCGTTCGACGACTACATACCGAATTTTTGGCAGGGCAGATTTATGCCATACGCGGCCCCAACGGCTCAGGTAAGTCTACCCTGCTGAAAATGATCTCTGGCCACATGTCTCCTTCCAAGGGCCAAATTACCTTTTCTAATGACCAAGGCCCTATTCCTATTACAGAGGTTTATCACCAACTTACTTATGCAGCTCCGTATATCGATCTGATCGAAGAACTAAGTCTGGAGGAAGCCATTGCCTTTCATCTCAAATTTAAGCCCTTCAGGGCTGGCCTTTCGGCAAATGATATCCTAGATCTCACTGGGCTTCAAAAATCAAAGGACAAACAAATCCGCTACTTTTCCTCCGGTATGAAACAACGCCTCAAACTGGCACTCGCTATTTGCTCAGATAGCAGCTTGTTATTACTGGACGAACCAACCACCAACTTTGATCAGCAAGGTATTAATTGGTACCGGCAGCTCATTCAGCAATATGCTAAAAATCGTTGCATTATCATTGCATCCAATGTTGAACTCGATTTTGACTTTGCGCACCAGTCTATTTCTATCCTAGATTACAAATAAGATTTACAATTGCCCGAAGCCAAAACTAATTTTTTGCGGCCTTCCCGAATACTATTTCGGCCAAAAACGAAAGTTTTTCGAGTACGACTCCGCCATTGGCTTTCGCCAAAACAAAAACAAATCAACATAACTCACATAAAATCAATTAATTAACCAGGTTAAAAATCAATAATCAGTCCCTACCCTTTTTATGGTACGAAATTTATACTTATAAAGGCAAAAGCAGTAAAAATGAGAGGCATTACTGCTAACTTATCTACACTCTTGAGCTTTGAGAATTATCGACTGTGATCGATAATACATACCAAAAAATCCGCTCAGCGGATACTCCCCCCTATCACGTAGCAATACGATGACACCTTTTTTAAAATCAGATTTCTTTTA
>JALEHC010000144.1 GCA_022763215.1 Saprospiraceae bacterium | reverse complement strand
TTTTTATCTTAAAAAAGCATGGGGAACAAAAGCGGTTTGGAAAGCGAAAGTATTTTGTAATGGTTTATGAGCCGATCGGAAGTCGACTAGAGTGGCGAGATGCCATGGAGCTGCTTTTCAATAAATACCGAAATAATAACAATTGGCTGGCGATTATTATGGTGATTGTGCTTTTGCTTATCGCTATTGTATTCGCACTTTCGTAAGCATTCTTGATGTATGATACTTTGATATAGTTGATGTTTGATTTTTTGATGTGACTATTATTTTATGTACGATTTTTTGATGTCTTGTGCTCAATCATCTCAACATCAAATTATCAAAAAAACATACAATCAACCTATCAAAACATCAAACATCACCCCATCAAAAGATCAAAGATCAAACATCAAAAAAGAAATTCCCGAGTCATCTGTTTCCCAAATTTCAGAGCAACCGATAACTCAGGAATACAATTTATCCTTTCAAGGCCTTCGCCATGGTTTCTCCGATAGTTGCAGGAGACTTTACCACGTGAATACCACATGATTCCATGATCTTCATTTTGGCTTCAGCCGTATCGTCTTCACCACCGATGATAGCACCTGCGTGGCCCATGGTACGACCTTTAGGAGCCGTCTGGCCAGCAATAAAACCAACAACCGGCTTAGTGCCATGTTCTTTCACGTAATATGCAGCATCAGCTTCCATGCTACCTCCAATCTCACCAATCATGATGATACCATCTGTATCCGGATCATTCATCAATAGTTCAACCGCATCTTTAGTTGTTGTACCAACGATTGGATCACCACCAATACCGATACAAGTAGACTGACCAAGACCAGCTTTGGTTACCTGATCTACTGCTTCGTAAGTCAAAGTACCAGAACGTGATACGATACCGATACGACCAGGATTGTGAATGAAGCCAGGCATGATACCACACTTTGCTTCACCTGGAGTCATTACGCCCGGGCAGTTAGGGCCAATCAGGCGACAGTCTTTATTTTCGATATAAGCTTTCACTTTAACCATATCCTGTACTGGAATACCTTCTGTGATACAGATAATCACCTTGATACCAGCATCCGCTGCTTCCATGATAGCATCCGCTGCGAACGGAGGCGGAACGAAAATAACAGAAGTATCAGCTCCCAGTTTTTCTACTGCTTCTGCAACAGTATTTACAACAGGGCGGTCTAAGTGTGTTTGTCCACCTTTGCCTGGGGTTACCCCACCTACGACATTGGTGCCATACTCAATCATTTGTCCGGCATGGAAAGTACCTTCTTTACCGGTAAATCCCTGCACGATAATTTTTGAATCTTTATTTACAAGAACTGACATAATTACGTGATGTTTTACTTGCTGTATAATTATAGTTCGGTTATTCTTCTTCTTTGTCTTCGTCTTTTACGATAATGAAGACATCTTCATTTTGCTTTTGCATATAGTACTTTTCTCTGGCAAACTTTTCTTTGTTGACATCCAAATCAAGTCGCTCCTGCTGTGCTTCCTTGATTTTTTTTGAATAATAGACCTTATCCTCTTCCAGTTTCTCTACTGAATTTTGCAAGCGCCACTGCGTCAACATATCATGTTTATCAAAGAATACCATCCAGGCAACAAACAATACAAGTGCCACGAAATAGCGATTTCTGAATGGTACAGGTATTTTATCAAGTAGTGGCTGGAAAGGATTTTTCTGATTAGCCATAAGATATGGTATTGATTCAGTTTCAAAAATTAAAACTAAATACCAGTAATCAAAATTTTACATGGTATTTATTATTCCAACCACTTGTCTGAAAATATTGTTTTGCCTTGGATTATATAGTGATTCCTCCTAAAGTCAGTTCAAAACTTAACTTCAGGAGGAATTTCGTGAACGTGCAGACGAACTACAAATCCAACTTATTTACCCAAAAGTGCTTTACCTGGGTAGATAGCTGAGTCTGCCAATTCTTCTTCAATACGAATTAGCTGATTGTACTTTGCGATTCTGTCAGAACGAGAAGCTGAACCCGTTTTAATCTGCCCCGTATTTAAGGCTACAGCCAAATCCGCAATCGTTGTGTCTTCTGTTTCCCCCGAACGGTGGCTCATAACAGCTGTAAAGCCGTTGCGATTCGCCAGATTGACTGAATCAATCGTTTCGGTCAATGATCCTATCTGATTTACTTTGATCAGAATAGAGTTTGCTGCTTCTTCATCAATACCGCGCTGAAGGCGCTCTGTATTGGTTACGAATAAGTCGTCACCAACCAACTGAATACGATCTCCGATCGTTTGATTTAGTAACTTCCATCCATCCCAGTCATCTTCATGCAAACCATCTTCGATAGAAAGGATAGGGTATTTGTCGCACCATTCTTTCCAGTAGTTTACCATGTCGCTGCTGCTTAGCTTATCGCCGGTAGACTGGTGGAAGTGGTATACTTTTTCTTCTTCATTGTAAAACTCAGATGCCGCTGCATCCATAGCAATCATAATTTCTTCACCTGGCTTATAGCCAGCTGCTTCGATTGATTTCAACACAATCTCGATTGCCTCTACATTCGACTTGATATTTGGCGCAAAGCCACCTTCATCACCTACATTTGTAGAATATCCTTTACTCTTAAGTACTTTCTTCAAGTTGTGGAAAATCTCCACCCCCATTCGCAAGCCCTCAGAGAAAGTATCTGCACCCAATGGCATTACCATGAACTCCTGAAAGTCGATGCTGTTGTCTGCATGAGAACCACCATTCAGAATATTCATCATTGGTACTGGCAAGACATGTGCATTGATGCCGCCTACATAGCGATAAAGTGGCTGCCCACTTGCTGCTGCTGCTGCTTTGGCTACAGCCAAAGAAACACCAAGGATTGCATTTGCACCTAATTTGCCTTTATTGTGAGTGCCATCAATTTCGCGCATTAGATTATCGATGTAGATTTGTTCAAAAACATCAACACCAATCAATTCTTCACGAATGACTTCCTCGATATTGCGACAAGCATTTAGCACCCCTTTGCCCAAAAACCTGTTTTTATCGCCATCTCTTAGTTCAACTGCTTCATATTTACCAGTAGATGCTCCGGAAGGAACCGCAGCGCGACCGATAAATCCCTCTTCTGTCATGACCTCAACTTCAACAGTTGGGTTTCCTCTTGAATCAAGGATTTCTCTTGAGCGGATATCAATAATCTGACTCATAATCAATAGTGGTTTTAAACGTTACTGAATCGTTCTAGATGGTTAGGATGCCCTCGCTTTATAAAGAACCAAAAATAGGGAAGCCCTCATGAATTCGACTTCCCCAAAGGTTAATTATCCATTAATTTTATAAAATGGTCAAACAAGTAGCGCGCGTCATGCGGGCCAGGAGAAGCTTCCGGATGGTATTGAACCGAAAAGGCCTTTGTCCCCTTTACTTGAATACCTTCAATTGTATCATCATTCAAATTGACATGTGTGATCTCGATGCGATCCTGATTGTTTCGGATAGCTTCCGGATCAACCCCAAAACCATGGTTTTGGCTGGTTATTTCACACTTGCCGGTTACCAAATTTTTCACAGGGTGATTAATTCCTCTGTGACCGTGGTGCATTTTATAAGTTGGCAGGTCAGCTGCAAGGCCAAGCAATTGATGCCCCAGACAAATACCAAACAAAGGCTTGTCTTCTTCCATCAAGGCTTTTGTTTGAGCAACTGCATAGTCCATTGAAGCAGGATCACCAGGACCGTTTGACAAAAAGTATCCGTCTGGCTCAAATGCTTTGACTTCTTCTATAGAAGATTTTGCTGGAAATACCTTTACATAACAATCCCGATCAATAAAACAATTAAGGATGTTTTGCTTGATTCCGTAATCCATAACAGCCACTTTGTACTTACCATCAGGATTGCCGAGCGTGTAAGCTTCTTTTGTACTTACTTTTGAAGCCAACTCTAAACCCTTCATAGAAGGTACCTCAGCCAATTTCTTCTTAAGCTCCTCTACATCAAGGATTTCAGAAGAAATGATAGCATTCATAGCACCTTTATCACGAATATGGCGTACAATTGCTCTGGTATCTACATCAGAGATGCCCACCAATTTCTCTTCCTCAAAATAATCCTGAATAGATGCATCCGCCTGCTGGCGAGAATATTTCCAGGTGAAATTTTTGCATATTAAACCTGCAATTTTGATGCTCCAAGATTCTGTTTCACTTCGTTTGGTACCATAGTTACCAATATGTGCATTAGTTGTCACAAGTAACTGACCAAAGTAAGAAGGATCTGTAAAGATTTCCTGATAACCGGTCATTCCGGTATTGAAGCAGATTTCACCAGTAGTGGTGCCAATATGTCCTGCTGCCTTTCCGTGAAAAACCGTACCATCTTCTAACAACAGAATGGCAGGTGCTTCGATTAATTCTCCCATATTCAATACATTAAAGATAGTTAGTTTGGCTTTCGCTAAAGGGTTGGCCAAATTTGTGCAAATATAGTAACTAAAATCTTAGTCCTATAACCCAGACCCAAAAAACAAAAAGGCTATTCCCTTTTACAGGAACAGCCTTTCTGATTATATCAATGAGATGAAAAATTACTCTCCATCTTTCTTGTCTTCTTCTTTTTGTTCAGGAGCATCTGCCTCATCTTGCGCTGAATCTGTTGCTGCCTCATCATTTGTTTCCTCTACTGCTGTTTCAGTAGCTGTTGTAGCTTCAGCAGCTGTGTTTTCAGCACCACTGCTCTTCTTTCTTCTACGACGTCTTCTTCCTCCTCCCTGACTACTATCATCATTTGGAGAGTAAACATCGTTATAGTCAACAAATTCAATCATTGCCATTTCAGCACCATCACTCTTTCTGAATCCGGTTTTGATAATACGCAAGTAACCACCTGGGCGGCTTGCTACATTAGGTCCGATTTCATCAAAAAGCTCTTTTATAGCTTCTTTATCTTGCAAATAGCTAAATACTACACGACGAGAATGCGTTGTATTGCTCTTTGTTTTTGTAACTAGAGGCTCCAAGTAAATTCTCAATGCTTTAGCTTTAGCAAGTGTCGTGTTGATACGCTTGTGCTGAATCAACGCGATGGACATGTTTCTAAGCAGTGCTTTTCTATGCCCTGCTTTACGCTTTAAATGATTGAATTTTTTTCCGTGTCTCATTTCTATTTAGATTTAATGAACTTCGCAACACCGCCAGGTACTTTTTTTTCAAGTCCGGTAGTTATTGCAACATATTAAATTGGCAGTAACAACTCATTATTAGTCGTTACTGCCAAATTTATATTCAGACTGAATATTAGTCTTCGTCAAGTTTGTACTTAGACAAATCCATACCGAAAGTAAGGCCTTTGTCCTGAAGTAGTTCTTCGATCTCTACCAATGATTTCTTACCAAAGTTACGGAACTTCAGAAGCTCATGCGTATCATACTTCACAAGTTCAGCAAGTGTATTGATCTTAGCTGCTTTCAAGCAATTGTATGCACGTACAGACAAGTCGAGATCTTCAAGTGAAGTCTTCAACAATTTACGCATGTGCAGGATGTGCTCATCAACGATATTATCTTCACGAGTAGAAGCATCATCGAAGGTGATGTTTTCATCCGTAATCAACATCAAGTGCTGAATCAGAATACGAGAAGCCTCTTTAATCGCGTCTTCTGGATGGATAGTTCCATCAGTTTTGACTTCGATTGTTAACTTTTCGTAGTCCGTACGCTGACCTACACGAGTGTTTTCAACTCGGTAAGCAACATTTTTGATAGGTGTATAAATCGCATCTACAGGAATTACACCAATAGGTGCATCCTTTGGTAGGTTTTCATCTGCAGGCACATAACCACGACCCTTTGTCACGGTCAGCTCCATTTCCAGATTCACAAATGGTTCCATATTACAAATCAACATATCCGGATTCATAATTTTGAAAACATTTGTATGCTCCTCTATATCACTTGCTCTGAATTCTTCCTTACCACTAATGGTCAGGTAAATTTTTTCGTTGTTGACTTCTTCATCCGTAATTAATTGTTTCAGACGAACTTGTTTGAGGTTAAGAATAATCTCAATTACGTCTTCAACAACACCACGGATTGTACCAAACTCATGTTCTACCCCTGCAATACGTACTGCAGAAATAGCAAAACCCTCTAAAGAAGACAATAGAACTCTTCTTAGAGAATTTCCAACAGTTTGGCCGAAACCTGGCTCTAAGGGTTTGAATTCGAAAAGACCTTCAAAGTCGTTAGCTTTTTGCATTACGATCTTATCCGGCTTCTGAAAATTTAGTATACTCATAAGCTTATGTAAACTTTGAAAAAATGATCCACTGTTTTAACAAACAATATAAATCAATGGATAGTTGGTGATCCCGATTGGGTGGTCGCTTATAAGAAGGGGGGTATCGATAATGATCAATACCCCTTTCATATTTCTTCTATTACTTAGAATACAATTCTACAATAAGCTGCTCATTGAGCTTCTCAGGAATATTCTCACGTTCAGGGTAATTTAAGAATACACCCTGCATCTTGTCAGGATTGAATTCCAACCAAGGGAATTTTCTGAGATCAGCTTTTGCTCCAACTGCATCTTTAATCACAATTAGAGACTTTGATCTTCCTCTTACCGCCACAATATCACCTGGACGACACTGGTAAGAAGGTACATTAGTCAAAATACCATTTACGGTAATATGCTTGTGTGTAACCAACTGCCGAGCTGCACGACGAGTAGGAGCAATTCCTAAACGGAAAACCGTGTTATCAAGGCGGGATTCCAACATTTGAAGCAAAACTTCACCTGTTACGCCTTTGCTACGGTTTGCAGCATCAAACAAATTGCGGAACTGACGCTCCAACACCCCATAGGTATATTTAGCCTTCTGCTTTTCCATCAACTGCAATGCATAGTCAGACTTCTGCTTACGACGTCTGGTGTTACCATGCTGCCCTGGAGGATACTTCTTACGCTCAAAGGCCTTATCGAAACCAAAGATTGGCTCTCCAAATGCTCTTGCCTTCTTTGTCTTAGGTCCGGTATATCTCGCCATCTTGTTAAACTAATTTTCTAATTTGTTGACCAAAGTCAAATACACAATTATACTCTTCTACGCTTCGGTGGACGACATCCATTGTGAGGAATCGGAGTTACGTCCTTGATGCGAGTCACTCTGATATTAGCACTATCGATTGCTCGGATAGCAGCCTCACGCCCTGAACCAGGTCCTTTTACGAATACTTCAACTGTGCGAAGACCAGCTTCATAAGCTACTCTTGATGCATCCGAAGCAGCTACCTGCGCTGCGTAAGGAGTATTCTTTTTTGATCCACGGAAACCTGCTTTACCAGCAGAAGCCCATGAGATTACCTGGCCTCTTTTGTTCGTAAGAGAGATAATGATATTATTGAAACTCGCCTGAATGTATGCAAACCCTTCCGGATCTACTTTTACATTTCTCTTTTTTACTTTCTTAGACTTCGCCATTTTGAAATTCTTATTTTACCGTTTCCCACTCCTCAAATTCAAAGTGAAAAATTATCCACAAAAGAAATTACTTGGTTACTTTCTTCTTATTCGCTACCGTCTTACGCTTACCTTTACGAGTACGCGCATTCGTCTGGGTTCTTTGTCCACGAAGTGGAAGACCTTTTCTGTGACGTAAGCCTCTGTAGCAACCAATATCCATCAGACGCTTGATGTTCATCTGAACTTCTGAACGAAGCTCCCCTTCCACCGTCATCTCATTTTGAATGATTCCAGAGATAGTACGAATGTTCTCATCCGTCCAATCCGCAATCTTCGTACTATGATCAACACCAGCGCGGTCCAAAATTTGACCAGCGGTCGTCCTACCTATACCATAGACATAGGTTAGGCCAATAACACCTCTTTTGTTTCTTGGTAAATCATTACCTGCAATACGAGCCATAATTCTATACTAATTTAAAGACACCACAACTGCGATTAGCCTTGGCGCTGCTTAAACTTTGGATTCTTCTTGTTAATAATGTACAACTTTCCTTTTCTTCTAACGATCTTACAATCGGCAGAACGCTTCTTGATCGATGGTCTAACTTTCATTGCTACTTGTTTTCTATGTTTTGCAATTCAGTATTATTTGTATCGGTAGATAATTCTACCTCTTGACAAATCATATGGAGACATCTCCACTGCTACTTTATCACCTGGCAAAATTCGAATATAATTCATACGCATTTTACCTGAAATAGTAGCTACGATTTGGTGATCATTTTCTAACCTAACTCGAAACATCGCATTGGACAATGCTTCTTCAATAGTACCGTCTTGCTTTATTAAGTTCTTTTTAGCCATAATTCGAATTTCGGAGGGCAAAGATACTAAAACAATCTCTGATTACAAAAAAATGACAAGCTTTCTTGTAATTCCAGATTATTTAAGCTACAACTGATTCGTCATATACGCCCACCTCCAAAACATTATCGTTCTTCCGAATCTGTTCCACTATCATTTCGTGATTTGATAAAATGTCAGGTCCTTCTTCTCGAACAGCAATGGTATGCTCAAAATGAGCAGATGGTTTAAGGTCTTTGGCTAATATAGTCCAGCCATCAGGAGCCGTTCTCACGTCTTTACGTCCCTGGTTAACCATCGGTTCAATTGCAATTACCAAACCTTCCTGAAGCTTTATTCCCCTTCCTCTTTTTCCAAAATTCGGAACTTCAGGTGGTTCATGTAATTCACGACCAATACCATGCCCTACTAATTCTCTGACGACACTGAACTTATGCTGACGCTCAACATAATGCTGAACAGCAAAACCAATATCACCAATTCTTTTCCCCACCTCCGATGTTTCAATGGCCTTATACAAGGAAGTATTTGTAACTTTCATCAGGTGCATCACTTCTTCAGAGACTTCTCCAAGCGGAAAGGTATAAGCAGAATCACCAAAAAATCCATTTAGCAAAACGCCACAATCTACCGAAACAATGTCTCCTTCTTTAAATTCCTGACTCTTAGATGGGATACCATGTACAACAGCTGCATTAGGAGATACACACAACGTGGCCGGAAATCCGCGATAACCTTTAAAAGCAGGCTCCGCATTATGATCCCGAATCACCTCTTCTGCAGCTTTATCAATATCAATACCAGTCATACCTGGCTTGATTATACTTGCTACATGAGAAAGTGCCTTACAAACTAGAAGGCAACTCTCTCTTACAAATTCGATTTCTTCATCCGTCTTATAATAAATCATGGTACACTTTTATTCACAAACTCATTTACAAAGACATTAAACAAACAACCTTATTACATGTTTGCTCCAATTCCTTGCATTCTGCTTCTACCCTGAATTCTACCAGATTTTACAAGACCGTCGTATTTACGCATCAATAGATGACTTTCAATCTGCTGAAGCGTATCCAATACTACTGCTACCAAAATTAGAAGTGATGTACCACCAAAGAACATTGCAAAAGCGATGTTCACTCCAAAGCCTGCTGCAAAAGCTGGCAAGATAGAAATCAATCCAAGGAATACAGATCCTGGAAGTGTGATTCTGGTTGTAATCGCATCAATAAAATCAGCAGTTGCTTTACCTGGCTTGATACCAGGGATGAAAGCATTTTGACGCTTCAAATACTCTGCATATTGCTGTGGGTTTACCAACAGTGCCGTATAGACATAAGTAAATAATACCACCAATATGAAGTATACAATATTGTAAGGAACAGACGTAAAGTCATTCAATGCTCTCAAAATTGGATTTGCAACCACTCCGCTGTTGTCTGCTGCTGCAAACTGTGCAATAGTAGCTGGCAAAAACATTAATGCTTGAGCAAAAATGATAGGCATTACACCTGCTGCATTTACTTTTAATGGAATATAATCTCGAACACCTGCCTGTGGCATCTGGCTAGTACCTCTACCTACCATACGCTTTGCAAACTGAATTGGAATCCGACGTACACCCTGTACAATTAGTACAGTTGCCATAACAACACCAAATAGTGCAGCAAGCTCAAGTACGAAAATGATCAAACCATTATTGGCAAGCTGAGAAGTTAATTCAAAGACCAAGGCTTGAGGTAAAGTAGCAATGATACCGATGGTGATCAACAAAGATACACCATTACCGATACCACGGTCTGTGATTCTTTCACCCAACCACATGGCAAAGACAGTACCTGTAGACAAGATGATGATGTTAGAAATCCAGAACACCCCCATTGGAATGTTTGGATCAATCGCACCTAAAGTATTAATATATGTCAAGTAACCACCACCCTGAACGAGCGTAATAGCTACCGTCAACATTCTTGTAATCTGGTTCAATTTCTTACGCCCAGACTCTCCCTCTTTCTGCTGAAGGCGCTGAAAATAAGGTACAGCAAACCCCATCAGCTGGATAATAATCGAAGCAGTAATATAGGGCATGATACCCAAGGCGAAAATTGCTGCATTATTAAACGCACCACCAGTAAATACATTAATTAATCCCAAAAGGTCATTTGGAGAACCACTGCTTGCACTAGCTGTTTCCAGAACAGCAGGATTCACACCAGGTAGTACGATATACGACCCAAAACGGAACACCATCAACATTCCAAGCGTAAATAAAATACGATTACGCAATTCCTCAATCTTCCAAATGTTTCTGATGGTTGTAATAAACTTTTTCATCGCCCAGTTTTATACAAGGTTAACAGTTCCTCCAAGCTTTTCAATTGCTTCTTTAGCAGAAGCCGAACAAGCATGAACAGTTACATTAAGTTTAGCATTCAAATCTCCACGGCCGAGAACCTTTACTCGATCATTCATGGAAATGATGTTATTCTCTTTAAGATTATCGATAGTAATCTCGCTCAAGTTGTATTTCTCAGCAATCTGACCAAGACGGTCTACATTGATGGCAACATAAGCAACGCGGTTTGGATTCTTGAATCCTACCTTTGGCAAACGCATTTGCAACGGCATCTGACCACCTTCAAAAGCACGCTTTGATTTGTAACCAGAACGAGACTTGGCACCTTTGTGTCCACGTGTGGATGTACCACCTCTACCAGATCCCTGGCCTCTACCAATTCTCTTTTTATTCTTTACCGAGCCATCAGCTGGCCTCAAATTATGCAATTCCATTGTCTTATCTTTTAAAATATTGCTCTGACAAAGTCAGAGAAAAAAATCGCATGGGGCGTAAGTTAATGATACTTTCCCAATATGATTTACAATTCTTCTACTTTAACAAGATGACTTACTTTTTTTACCATACCCAAAATTTGAGGCGTTGCCTCAATTTCAACAGTATGGTGCATCTTACGTAATCCTAAAGCCTTGATCGTAGCTTTTTGCTTTTTCGGACGATCGATCAGGCTTTTTACCTGAGTTATCTTAATTTTAGCCATGCCTAAATATTTTCAAAGAAGACCAAACCCCGTTCAACCGGAATCCTGCCTAAATCTTAGCCATTAAACAATTTTTCCATTGAGATATTACGCTGACGTGCAACATCCATCGGACTTCTCAACTTAGACAAAGCATCAATTGTAGCTTTAACTACGTTGTGCGGGTTAGGAGACCCCTGTGTCTTTGCCAATACATTTTGCACTCCGGCAATCTCAAGAACTGCACGCATTGCACCACCGGCAATTACCCCGGTACCATCTGCAGCTGGCTTAATCAATACCTTACCTGCACCATACTTTCCCTTCTGTTCGTGAGGAATAGTACCCTTGTGCAAAGGAACTTTGATCAAGTTTTTCTTAGCATCATCTACGGCTTTAGCAATAGATTCCGATACATCACGGGCTTTACCCAAACCATGACCTACCGTTCCATTACCATCTCCTACTACTACAATTGCAGCGAAACTGAAAGTACGTCCACCCTTCGTTACTTTCGCAACGCGATTCAGGTTAACTAACTTTTCCTTCAACTCCGTCTCAGTAGGTTTTACCCGATTATTGGAATTTCTTTTAGCCATTATCTTGATAGATTATTTTATTAAAATTTGAGTCCTCCTTCACGAGCTCCATCAGCCAAAGCCTTCACTCGACCATGGTACAAATAACCACTACGATCAAAAACGACAGACTCGATATTAATTCCTTTTGCTTTATCAGCCAAACGCTTTCCTACCTCTTTGGACTGCTCTACCTTTGGCTTATCTTTTGGAATTCCAGCTTCTCTACTTGATGCAGCTGCCAATGTGTGGCCTCTTAAATCATCGATCAATTGACAATAAATATCACGATTACTTCTGAACACACTCAAGCGCGGACGCTCAGCTGTCCCATACACTTTCTTACGGATACGATACTGAATCCGTCTTCTTCTTTTTGCTTTTGAAAATTGCATGTTTCCCAATTTTATTTCTTAGTGTAGCATTCGCACAGGGCAAACGAAACCCAAGAACCAATATATAATGAAATAGGAAATTCTATAATTATTATGCAGTCTTACCTGCCTTACGTCTGATTTGCTCACCTTTGTAACGTACACCCTTACCTTTGTATGGCTCTGGTTTACGGAATGAACGAATCTTAGCTGCAACCTGCCCAATCAATTGTTTGTCAATTCCTTCAAGACGAACTAACGGTGGCTGACCTTTAACCGTTTCTGTAGTCACTTTCAATTCATCTGGAATATAAAATATGATAGGGTGCGAATAACCTAGAGATAATTCAAGAAGATTTCCGGTATTACTTGCACGGTAACCTACCCCAACCAACTCAAGTTCTTTCACATAGCCTTCTGTAACACCAACAACCAAGTTGTTGATCAAAGCACGATACAAACCGTGCATTGCTTTATGTCTCTTTTGCTCCGTAGGGCGGCTGATCTCTAATACACCATCCTCAATTTTTACAGTCAAATCTGGATCGACTTGCTGTTGCAATTCTCCTTTTGGTCCCTTTACAGTCACCACGTTGCTTTTGTCAACCGTAATTTCAACTCCCTTAGGTAGTGAAATTGGAGCTTTACCAACTCTGGACATTTCTTTAAGGTTTAATTTATTAATAAATATAACAAAGGAGCTCGCCCCCTACATTCAATTCTCTTGCCTGCTTATCGGTCAATACTCCTCTTGAAGTAGACACAATAGCAATACCCAATCCATTAATGACGCGTGGGATATCACTAGCCTTGGAATACTTACGTAAACCTGGCTTTGAAATACGCCCCAACTCACGAATGATTGGTTTTCTGGTTGCCGGATCATACTTTAAAGCAATCTTGATGAGACCTTGCTTACCTTGACCGACACCATCTTCAAACTTATATTTTAGGATATACCCCTGATCGTATAAAATCTCGGTGAGACGCTTCTTTAATTTAGAAGCTGGAATATTAACAACACGGTGTCCCGCTTGCTGTGCATTACGAATACGCGTCAGAAAATCCGCGATAGGATCTGTTACATTCATTTTGATCAATTTTATTTTATGAGGGAGATATCACCCCTCACCACAATGATTAAATAATTACCAGCTCGCTTTTGTAACTCCAGGAATTTTTCCATTAAGAGCCATCTCGCGAAACTTCACACGGCAAATGCCAAATTGACGCATATAACCTTTAGGTCTACCGGTCAGCTGACAACGATTATGCAAACGAATAGGATTAGAGTTGCGAGGAAGCTTATCTAGCTCTTCCCAACGGCCCTCTTCTTTTAACTGCTTACGCAATTCTGCATATTTCTTCACCAATCTTTCCCGCTTTCTCTCTCTTGCTATAACTGATTTTCTAGCCATTTCTAGATATATTTATATTTAATTTCTCTGATTCTTGAATGGGAGTCCCATCAACTTCAACAGTTCAAGAGCTTCTGCATCAGTTTGGGCAGATGTTACGAAAGTAATATCTAGGCCAGTAATTTTGTTGACCTTATCCAAATCAATTTCCGGAAAAATAATTTGTTCTGTAAGGCCCATAGAGTAATTACCACGACCATCAAAACTTTTATCATTAATTCCACGAAAATCTCGAACACGAGGCAATGCTACAGTAATGAGACGATCCAAGAATTCAAACATTTGGTTTTGACGAAGCGTAACTCTAGCACCAATGGTCATTCCTTCTCTCAACTTAAAGTTAGAAACAGACTTTTTAGCACGAGTTGGAACCGCTTTTTGACCAGCGATCATCGTCATTTCCTTCAGTGCACTTTCCACAAGCTTTTTATCTTGTGTTGCCTGACCGATACCCTGATTGATACAGATCTTCTCAATCTTAGGAACCTGCATAATCGTTTTGTACTGGAATTTTTCCATCAATGCAGGAACAACTTCCTCTCTATACTTTTTACGTAATCTTGGTATATAACTCATTACTTAATAATTTCGCCTGATTTTTTCGAATAACGAACGGTTTGGCCGTCCTCATTTTTTCGTCCGACTCTGGTTGGTTCGCCTGTTTTAGGATCTACCAACATCAGGTTGGAAATATGGATAGAAGTTGGAATATCAATAATCCCTCCTTGGTTATCCTGCGTAGGCTTAGAGTGCTTTCTAGCCATATTCACGCCATCCACAATTGCTCTGTTCTTAGCAGGGAATACCTCGAGAACCTCTCTTACTTTTGAACGATCTTTGTAAGCACCAGCAATAACCACAACGCTGTCACCCTTCTTGATCTTCAACTTTGGAGCATATCGTGTTTCTTTTGCTTTCTTAGCCATTTTTCACTTGTTTGAATGCTGTTTTCAGCCTTTCTATAAAATTAAAGTACCTCTGGTGCAAGCGAAACAATTCTCATATAATCACGCTCACGAAGCTCACGTGCAACAGGCCCGAAGATACGAGTACCACGTGGCTCATCTGCAGCGTTCAAAAGTACTACTGCGTTATCATCAAAACGGATATAAGAGCCATCCTTACGACGAATCTCCTTCTTTGTACGGACGATTACCGCCTTAGACACGGTACCTTTCTTGATACCACCTGGAGACACCTCTTTCACCGTTACAACAATCGTATCTCCAACAGAAGCATAGCGACGCTTTGTACCACCAAGTACACGGATACAAAGTACTTCCTTAGCTCCACTATTGTCTGCAACTCTTAACCTGGATTCTTGCTGGATCATGGTTTAGCAAATTTTGTATTACTGCTAGTAATTACGAATTAATAATGATGGAGCTAACCACTTACTTGGCACGCTCTAAGATTTCTACTAAGCGCCAACGCTTACGCTTACTCAGCGGACGAGTTTCCATGATTCGCACCGTATCACCGATGTTACAATCGTTGGTTTCGTCATGAGCAACGAATTTCTTCGTTTTCTTTACATACTTACCATAAATCGGGTGGCGTAGTCTACGCTCAACTGAAACCGTAATGGTCTTTTCCATTTTGTTGCTTGATACAACTCCGATTCTGGTTTTTCTTAAATTTCTTACTTCTTCCGCCATCTTTATAAGATTTATCTGCCACTATGTGTGTACAGATTAATAGCTACTGAAATGAATTACTTGCTTTTCTTTTGGCGCTTTCTTCTGTCGCGAAGACGATCACGCCCATTTAAATCTTCTTCACTCATTGCTGCGATTTCACGACGACGAATCTCTGTCTTCAATCGCGCAATATCACGACGAACCTCTCTGAGAGTCAGCGGATTATCCAAACCACGGATGGTGTGGTCGAATTGAAGCTTTTGATATTGATTTTCAATATTCTCCAACTCACTCTTCAAATCAGCATCGCTATAGTCCTGAAGCTCTAAGTATTTCTTGGTTGCCATTGCAAAAAATTAATTCGTTAAGAATCTAGCTATTAGCCTGCAAAATCAGGCCGAATAACAAATTTGGTTAAAACCGGAAGCTTTTGTGCAGCCAAACGCAAAGCTTCTTCAGCTACTTCTCTTGGCACACCGTCCAGTTCAAATAATACACGTCCTGGCTTGATAGGAGCAACATAATGATCCAATGCACCCTTACCTTTACCCATACGTACCTCTTGAGGCTTAGCAGTAATCGGCTTGTCCGGAAATATGCGAATCCACACTTTACCTTCCCTCTTCATATAACGAGTCATCGCAATACGAGCAGATTCAATCTGACGACTTGTGATTCGTCCAGAAGTAGTTGCTTTCAGACCAAAAGATCCAAACGATACACGGTTACCTTTGTAAGAAAGACCGTTAAATCTACCTTTCTGCTGTTTACGATACTTCGTCCTTTTTGGCTGTAACATCGTGAAAAAATTTATGCAAATGTATAATAATGGTACACTTACCAAGCGCTTTTAAAAAAGCTTGGCAAAGGTACGGCAAAATATTTATTTATTCTAGCGTCTGCCCTGATTTCTTCCACCACGGCCTCTTCCTCCACCACCACGGCGGTTACCGCCACGGCCTTTTCCGTCTTTCTTTTGTACACCTACATGTGGTGACAAATCACGCTTCCCTAGTACTTCACCCTTACAAATCCACACTTTGATACCAATCTTACCATAAACAGTAAGTGCTTCTTTCAAAGAGTAATCGATATCTGCACGGAAAGTATGAAGAGGCGTTCTTCCTTCTTTGTATTCCTCGCGGCGAGCCATTTCAGCACCATTCAGACGACCGGCAATACGAACCTTGATACCCTCTGCACCAGCACGTATAGTAGACTGGATAGCCATTTTGATAGCACGACGGTAATTAATACGCGCTTCGATCTGCTTGGCAATAGATTCAGCTACGATAGCTGCATCTAATTCCGGCTTACGAATTTCGATGATATTAATCTGTACATCTTTGTTCGTAAGCTTTTTCAGCTCCTCACGGATTCTGTCAACCTCCTGGCCACCTTTACCGATAATGATTCCCGGACGAGAAGTGTGGATAGTTACAGTGATACGCTTCAGTGTGCGCTCAATGATAATTCTAGCCATTCCTCCTTTCGGAATACGAGCATCCAAATAATTGCGGATTTTTTCATCTTCCACAACTTTTGATGCATAGTCTCTATCATTACCGCCATACCAGTTGGATTCCCAACCTTTGATGATACCCAGGCGATTACCTATTGGATTCGTCTTTTGACCCATATCTTATGGAATAATTATTTTTAAATATTCTTATTCTTCCAGTGGAGCGGTTGAATCTTCAACTTCCTCTGCGACATCGTCTCCACCTTCAACTTCATTATCCAAAGGAATGCGATTTTCTACGATAATCGTAACGTGGTTCGTGCGCTTGCGTATTCGGTGAGCTCTACCATGTGGAGCCGGACGGAACCGCTTCAACATTGTTCCTTCATCAGAAAATGCTTCAGCAATATACAAGTCATAATCATCAGCACTTTCTACACCACCTAGTTTGTATTCCCAGTTAGCGATTGCTGACAAAACTACTTTTTCCAACCACGTAGCAGCTTCCTTTTTTGTAAATCGCAGAATATCAAGAGCTTCTTCAATCCCTTTACCTCTGATATTATCTACGACCAAACGCATCTTGCGAGCCGACATGGGCACGCTCTTGAGTTTAGCTACTGCTTTCATTTTTCCAAATTATTTTTCAAGCTTCGTTTTGCTCACACGTAGCAAGCCACAACGAAATTATTATTTACGGTTACCAGAGTGTCCTTTAAAGTTTCTCGTTGGTGCAAATTCTCCCAACTTGTGCCCTACCATCATTTCTGTAAC
>JALEHC010000143.1 GCA_022763215.1 Saprospiraceae bacterium | reverse complement strand
CGAATGGCTTCCTGCTGTCGCTCAAATACCAAGGTATGCTCCTCTTCCAATTCTTCCAGTTCAGCAGCATATTCAGAAGAACGCAAAGCGTCCAGATTAGCGCGATTGAAGTGTATCGGCGGCTGAATAAATTGAAAGAAAATAAAAACCAAAATACCCACAAATAGTACCAAAAATTGCATAGGTACTTTCAAAATACCATTAAACAACAAGCCCAGCCTGCTTTCTGTCAAAGACTTACCCGACAAATAGCGTTGTACTTGCGACTGATCAGTACCGAAATAGGAAAGAAACAGAAATACGCCACCTAACATGCCCGACCAAAAATTATATCGATTCGACAGGTCAAATTCAAAATCTACGACATTCAGCTTCTGCATTTTTCCGGCAATTCCTACTGCATCACCAAAACTAATGTCTGGTGGTAATTGAAATACAAGAATCACAGCAGCCAAAAACATACCACTCAAAATCACAATCATTTGCTGCTTTTGAGTCACACTTACTGCTTTGGTACCTCCCATTACCGTATAGAAAATAACAATTACACCAATAAATAAAATGGTCAGATTTAATCGCCATCCCATAATGGTAGATAAAATGATAGCTGGCGCATAAATCGTAATACCCGCTGCTAATCCCCGCTGAATCAGGAATAGTAAGGCAGTCAGCGTACGAGTCCGTAAATCAAACCGGCCTTCCAGATACTCATAAGCCGTATAAACCTTGAGCCGATAATAAATGGGAAGTACAAAAATACAAAGAATGACCATCGCAACTGGTAAACCAAAATAGAATTGCGCGAAGCGCATACCATCGTCATAAGCCTGCCCAGGGGTCGACAAAAATGTAATGGCCGAAGCCTGTGTGGCCATAATAGACAGTCCAATCGTCCACCAGGGCAAATCACGATCGCCCATCAGATAACTTTGCACGGAGCTTACATTACGGGTCTTCCATACACCGTACGCTACAATTCCTAGCAAGGTAGCCAGCATTACAATCCAGTCAAGTACATTCATTAGTCAATAGTGTTGGTGGTGTTAAGCAGTAGTGATTTGGGGCTTGCAGCTATGAGTAGGTTTGCGTGAATATATAAAACAAGGTAATTATTATGGCATGCATCACCAGTACAAAAAAGTACATCTGATTCCAGGATTGGAATATTGGAGGACGTTCATCTTCAGTATGTTCGATTTTGGATTCAGACATGGCCATTTTTTTTGCTTTCCAAAAATAGAAGAACAACAATCAAACCAACAAGTTTTAACAGTTCTTAACTTATCTGACTTTCCAGATATATGTCTCAACATTATTTAGTACAGCTTACTATTTTTTTGCCCATCCCTACATTTCTTGACGATCGTCAATGACTAGGGTTTTTCTATGCACCAACTTTGCAGTATTCAAATAACTTTAATTGAACAAATTAATGAAACAAGCGCTTTCAACTATCATTCTTGTGCTTTGTAGCAGTTTTTTGCTCGCACAAACACCAACACAAACGATACGAGGTACTGTTTTTGATCAGGATAACCAACTACCGCTTATTGGAGCAACGATTACCATTTTGCAATCTAACCCACTACTCGGAACGACCACCAACACATCTGGACAGTTTCGCTTCGAATCAGTTCCTATTGGGCGCGTGAGCCTGCAAATATCTTATATCGGCTATCAAGAACGTATCATCCCAAATATCGAACTCAACTCCGCTAAAGAAGTAATCCTCGATATCGGCTTGGTGGAATCAGTCGTCAAAATGGAAGAAGTTGTCATAACAGCCTCTGAAAAAAAAGGAAAAGCACTCAACGATATGGCAATGGTTAGTAGCCGGTCTATCTCTCCAGAGCAAACTTCTCGCTACGCGGGTGGTTTCAACGATCCTTCCAAAATTACCTCCAATTTTGCAGGGGTATCCAATACACAAGATGGTGGTAACGACATTATCGTAAGGGGAAATTCGCCCAAATACATCCAGTGGCGTCTGGAAGGGGCGGATATTTCTAACCCCAATCACTTTGGAGACCAAAATGCTATCAGTGGTATCGTCGGCGCACTAAACAATAACCTGCTCGCTACATCTGACTTTTACACAGGCGCCTTTCCTGCCGAATTTGGTAATGCCTTATCGGGCGTTTATGATATTCGAATGCGAAAAGGAAATAATGAAAAGTTTGAAGGTATCTTCGGGCTGGGCATTCTTGGTACCGATATCACCCTCGAAGGGCCATTCAAAAAAGACTATCAGGGTTCTTATTTGGTCAATTTCAGGTATTCTACTATCGGCTTGGTCAATGAACTCGGACTGGTGGAAGTAGATGGTGCTAATCTCCATTTTCAGGATGCAGCCTTTAAATTTTGGTTGCCCACAAAAAAGCTAGGTAGTTTTTCATTCTTTGGGCTTCAAGGAAGCAGCAATTTCCTATTTGAAGAAGTCGATCCAAGCATTTGGGTAACGCCAGGTGATGATTTTGCGCAAAGCAATATCACAGAAGACTATGAAAAGAGAGCAAACTTGCTTCATACAGGTATGAACCATACGATCAGCCTTTCGGCAAATAGTTACCTGCGTACCACCTTCTCCTACTCTCAAGAAGGAATTAAAGATGAAGTCTTCGAAAACCGACTACAACAGGAGGAAACGATCAATCAACAGCTCAACTTTCAAACAGACCTGCTCAAATCTGCATACCGTATCAATTCTGTTTATAACCACAAAATCAATGCACGTCATAAACTAAATGTAGGCCTCCACTATGCACTGATGCGTCAGGATATGCAACAAAGCATGCTGAATGCGGATGATAACAGATTTGATCTCGTCAATTTTGATGAAAATATCAACCTCATTCGTTCTTTTGTCAACTGGAAATTTACACCCAACGAGCGCCTGAGCATCGTTGCCGGCTTACACAACACCAATGTATTATTCAATGAGAAGCATACCATCGAGCCTCGTTTAGCACTCAATTACGGCCTGACTCCATCTAGTACGCTGAGCTTCGGATATGGTAATCACAGCAAAATGGAAAGCATCCATAATTACTTTGCCAAAGTTCAGCAAACAGATGGTTCGTTTACGATGCCTAACCTTGATCTCGGTTTGCTTAAAGCAAATCATTATGTCGTGGGCTATGAAACATACTTTACTCCATACCTAAGACTGAAAGCGGATTTGTACTATCAGAATTTATATGATATACCCGTAGAAAATGATCCGGAAAGCGCTTATTCTACCCTGAATGAAGACCTCAACCTCAACTATGTTGATTTGGTAAATGAAGGGACAGCTCAAAACTATGGACTCGAATTGACACTCGAACAGTTCCTAAATGACGGTTGCTACTTTATGTTTAATGCATCTCTTTTTGAATCAAAATATACCGCATTGGACGGCATTGAACGAAATACGCAATTCAACAGCAACTATCTCATCAATTTACTGATAGGGAAAGAGTTCAGCGGTCTTGGCCGCAAAAACAATCAGGTTTTCTCGATCAATGCAAAGGCATTTTTTGGCGGTGGCCGATACTATATACCACTACGCAGAAATGAAAATGGAGAACTCGATGTCGATCCTGAAAATGGCCTGATCTATGACTACTCAAAAGCTTATGAAAACAAATTGGACGATTTTGTCAATGTCGTACTTAGTCTGAGCTATAAATGGAACAAATCCAACACGACTCATGAGCTATTCCTAAACATTGACAACATCACCAACAATCGGGCAAGAATGATGGAATACTATGATCCATCTGAAGAAAACGGAATTGGTTATGAAAGACAAGTTGGTATTATTCCAAACTTTCTGTACCGTTTTTATTTCTAAGAATCTACAAGTAGTAAGGAATAGTGCAGAATTAAATCTGCACCATTCTTTACTTACACTTGTGTCTTTTTCTCTTGTATACGCTTGCGAATTCTACTCAATGATTCCGGTGTAATACCCAAGTAACTCGCAATCTGATGCTGTGGAACCCGCTCAATCAAAGAAGGTCGCTGTTTCAGCAAATTAAGATATAATTCCATAGGCGAAGAGGAAATAAACGTACTCAATTCTTCCTTCGCTTGCCCAAGTTTTTCCTTGGCTACTTGTTGGATGATGGAATCAAGTCGGGGGATCAATATCCGAAGATCCTCTTCAAAATTTTGATTACTAACCGTGACTACGCAATCCTCCATACATTCCAGATAATGCTTAGAGGGCATATCTTTCCCTTCTTTCGAATAGGAGGTACGGGTTTCGCCTTCCAGGTAAAAGCCCGTAGATTTCTCGGCTCCGTCAACAAGCATATACTCGCGCAAAACACCCTCTACTACCATATAACAATTCGAACTAGTTTGCCCTTCTCTAAGCAAAACAGTTCCTTTCTTGTGCGATTCAATAATGGTCGCATCCACAATCTTACTAATTTCGGCAGGAGTTAATACCTTAAAATTTTGGAGGTATTTTTCCAGCTTGATCTTTAAATCCATTTTTTTCTGTTTGTGTCGTTGTAAGAAAGGCTGTATCTCTACTTAAGATGGCCCTACCTTTCGGTAAATAAGAATCACCGCTTACAAACGATCAGATACTCACATGATGCACTTGTTCCATTTCGATCAGCGGCATTCGTTTGTAACGAAGCAACAACTGAACAGTAGCTAATACATCTTTTTCACAATATACAGCAATACGTTCCAAATCGTCTTCTTGCCAAAATACCCTGCCCACATTGCTGCCGTCAATATCGTCTTTTGGCGTCGGGAAATCAAGTACTGCTGCCAACAGCTTGAGGGAGGTGAAGTTTTTGCGATCGCCAAACTTCCAGAGTTCCATCGTATCAAGCAGGTAGTTTGTTTCCCATGGCTTTTTGCCAGACAACTGCAGTAGTTCAGGAAACGGCATCTGATGTACCAGCATTCTTCTACATATATATGGTATATCAAATTCTTTGATATTGTGCCCACACATATAATGTTTACGCGGATTATTGTAGTATTGGCTAAGCAAACCTGCAAATTGCTCCAATAAGACCTTTTCGTCTCGATCAGCAAAAGACTTTAAACGAACGCTCAATTTTTTGCTTTCTTCATCTCGAATTACGATTCCTACAGATATGCAGACAATTTTTCCAAACTCTGCAAAAATAGCTGCCCGATCAGTATAAGTTGCGGCAACTTCTTCCTCTTCCGGCACCTCATCTGCACGAAGTATTTGTTTGGCCTTGAGCCCCCACAAATTTTGTAAAGCCGGATTGAGCTCGCTAAAATCTTTTGTTCCTGATACCGTTTCGATATCCAGAAAAAGAACCTGAGAAATATCCACTTGTTCTATCATATTCCTTGCTGTTTTGTAATGATTGGATATAAAAGCAAACGCCACCTGCTTGTTTGTATTGAACCCCAAAGATGCTTTTGCCTTTCATTCACAAACATAACACCTTTTTGATTAAAAAAATTCATTATTTTGGTTACAAACACACTTTTTTGACAATAATCTTCAATTAAAAGGTGTGACCGAGGGCTAAAAAAGCGTCTTAAGAACAAATTTTGTTAATTTTGTTTAGATCTACACAATTTCGGGAGAATAGCTGCCGTTATTGATTCAGTCCTAGTAACGCACAATGTCTTTTGTGCACATAACACGCTATTGTCCCGTCAAATTATTCTCGGTCGTTTTGGTAGTTGCTACTATTAGCGAAGCTTTCTGAACTTTAGAGCCTCAGTTTTGCTTCCTGTATAAATGCAGTACACTCACTGGGTCCTGCTAAGTAACTTCAATTTATTTAACAAAATTAAATGACTTATGACTACTGACAGTTCAAGCCCAAAACAGAACAATTCTAAGCAAACCATTATCGCTATCGCAGCAGTGGTTATTGTATTATTGTTGGGTTTCAATGTTTACCTTTTGGTGAGCAAATCAAATCAGAAAAAAGAACTGACTTCTCAACTGGACGAATCGGAGCAACTTAAAGCAGAATTAGAGAAACAATACTATGATGCACTTTCCGAACTGGAAGATATGCGTGGAAGTAATGAAGAACTAAACGCACTTATCGAACAACAAAAAGAAGAACTGAAAAGCCAGAAGGAAAGAATTGAAGGCTTAATCGCTGATAGCAATCAGCTTGGCCGCGCACGTAAAGAACTTAGACGCTTAAATGCAAAAGTAGAACAGTACGTAGCAGAAATCAATCAGCTTCGCGCTGAAAATGAACAACTCGCAGGTACTGTCGAAAATTTAAGTGCTGAACGCGATACCCTTCGCACCAACTTGATGTCTCAGAAAGCGACAAACGAAGAATTGTCTACTGCTCAGGCAGCATTGGTTAGCGAAAAAGAAGCCATTGAAGCAGAAAAAGCTCGCTTGAGCAAAAAAGTGGATATCGCTTCTGTTGTAAAAGTAGAGGGCATCGAAGTAACTGGTTATAAAGAGCGTAATAGCGGTCGCTTGTCGAAGAAGCGCTACGCCAAAAATATTGACCAGTTGAAAATTTGCTTCAACGCTACTGAAAATAATGTAACCGAACCAGGCGTCGAAGAATTCCTCGTTCGTATTATCGAACCAGGTGGATTAACGCTTGCTGTTGAAGGACTTGGTTCTGGTGTTTTCACCAATGAGCAGTCTGGCGATCAAATCCGTTACACGCAATCAAAAGAAACTGATTATTCTCAGAAAGCCGAAACGCTTTGCCTTAACTGGGCTCCTGGCCAACCTTTTGCAGAAGGAAACTACACGGTTGAAATCTACAATAAAGGTTATTTGGCAGGTACAAGCACATTCCGCCTGAAGTAATCAACCTTCATAAAAAGGTAAAAGCCGATGCCAATTCATTTTGGCCTCGGCTTTTTTTTTGAACAAAATTGACAATCCATCCTTTCCTTAAGTAAAAGAATACCATATTTTTGGTTTTGAATATTTACTAATCGTGCAGTAATGGCAAAAGAGAAAGAAGAAGAAAAGTTTGTAAATCCGATTGATCCGGAAAAAATTGCAGAAAATCCACATCTGCTTCCTTATGCACATACCGTAGGTGGTGCGGTTATCAAACCGATTGACAAGGGTCGGGTTAAAGGCCGGGCAGTTTCTGCTATGTATGAACAAACGGATATCCAACTCGATCAGATCAAAAAACAAATTGAACTATTGGCTCAACAAGCCAAAAAAATTCATGATCGGGTACATATCTCAGAATCGATCTACGAAGCAGAAATGAATTTTGAACCACTCATTGGCTTTACGTATCATCTTTATAAAAGAAGCAATGGCCAATACGTCTTGTCACTAATCGGTCCTAATGAATGGGGCTCACAACCTCCTTATGAATTCGAAGCTACTGTAAGAATGATGGCCGACCACACCTGGGATATAATCGATCAGGATGCTTAAATTTTTGTACCTCATATTGCCGCTGCTATTTGTTTTGCCCGGAAATAATTCCGGTGTCAAGAGTAAAGTGGAATGGCTGGATGCAACGACGCATGATTATGGTAAACTCGAACGATTACAACCAGCCAAAACCATTTTTCGCTTCAAAAATATTTCTTCCCAGCCACTCACCATCGACAATGTCCGCACTAGCTGTGGTTGCACGGCTCCCGCTTGGCCGGCCACTCCAATCGAACCAGACTCCATAGGCACGATCGAAATAGAATATGATGCCCACAAGAAAGGTTACTTCCAAAAAAGAATTAAAGTATATTTTAGCGGTCAGCGAAAAGCAGAAAAACTTTATATAAAAGGAGAAGTCCTCCCCTAAAATTCTTCATTTACCTTCTATTCCATTCTTACCCATTTTTTTTTGGTTTAAACCCCAAAATGATCGCATTTTATTATGTGCACGTACTTGAAGAGATATATTCAAGAATTCCTAATTCTCAATTAATTATTTAATAATTCCAACTTTACATACACTTTACAAAAATTGGCCAATTTGCACCTAATTCAAAATTAATAGATTATTACTCGATCTCATTTGAAGGTTCCTTTTACAAATGACAAATCGTAGTAAATAAGCTTTATTTGCGCTGTAACCAACATGAAAAGAGAAGTAGACATTGTAATCCTTTCTGATGTGCACCTGGGAGCTCCTGAATGCAGGGCAAAAGAACTCCTCAACTATCTTAAGTCAATTAAGATTGGTACGCTTATACTCAATGGTAATTTCATTGACCTCCACCAGTTTGACCAAAAACACTTTCCTAAACAACACCTGCAAGTTATACAACGTGTTCTTAAATTAGCTTCCAAAGGCACTAAAGTCTACTATATTACTGGTAATCACGATGCTGGACTACGTCACTACTCCAACCTATATTCTGGCAATATTCATTTGCGTGACAATCTCTACCTTCAGCTCAAAGGCAAATCTTACTGGTTATTCCACGGTGATGTGTTTGATTTGTCCATCCGCTACGCGTCTATCTTCAACAGCTTGGGACGTAATAGATACAGCTGGATGATGAAAATTAACCGCTTCTATAGCAGCTTTCGCAAAATGCTAAACTTGAAAGTCTACTCACTAAGTGACTACTTAAAGAAAAACGCGGAAGATGCTGCCAAAATCAAAAAACGCTTCGAAGAAGCAGCTATCAATCTAGCTGCGGAGCAAGGATACGACTACGTCGTTTGCGGCCACATTCAACAACCCCAAATGAGAACCATCGACGTAGATGGTAAAAAGGTAACCTACCTCAATTCAGGTGACTGGATCGACCACATGACCGCCCTGGAATACAAATGGGGACGCTGGTCTATTTTTGAATACGATGAGTCGGATTACGAAAAAACATCTAAATTCATCGAGCCAATTGAAGAACCAGAAGGCGATCAGGCTTATACGCCGGAACGCTTCCTTAAACAACTTTCCAAAAACAACAAACCTGGCGCCTCCGGTGCCTAATTAAAGACTAGGCCTACTTGCTTCCAAACTGTAACTGAAGCCGAATCCACCAATTACGGCCAAAGTCAATCAATTGGCTGCCGGCATTGCTACTGTGTGTACCACCAGAACTTCCAGTCGTAGGTACCTGCTGTACATCAAGCAAGTTTTTCCCGCCAAGGGAAAGAAAAATCCGCTCTTGCCAAAAGGACTTGCTCAAAGTCGCATTAATCAAATGGTATGGATCAACGGTACCACGCTCCAATGTGCCATCTGCTTGTTCATAAAAACGTAATTGCTGCCCAATAAAGCGATGAACCAACACCAACTTCGCATCCAATAAAGGCAAACGATAAGACAACTCTTGTTGCATTTCAGCACTGCCCAACCAAGAATTTACTCCGCTAGACCGCTGCCAGGTATATGCTAAGCCTGTTTTAAACTGCAACACACGAGTCATATCAATCGAAGCAGTCCAGTTTCCACCAAAGGTCTCAAACTGCTCCAAGTTTTGATAATTAAATCTCGCGGGCTCGAACTCAGCCAAGATGATTCGATCTTTGATCTGATTATAAAATAGCGACAAATCGGTTCGAAAAGGCCATTCCGCCCGCAGCTTTTGGTCAAAACCGAGCATCCATTTTACATTCTGACTGTACTCTGGACGCAAAGCTTGATTACCAAGAATGAAGTGATTGGTATCAATGAAATAAAAGTGAAGTTCCTTTATCCCCGGTGCCCGAAATCCGGTTGCATAACTGGCTTTCATTTGCCAATGATCCAATGGACGCCAACTCATATGAATCGCCGGAATTACAGGATGATTGAATTTGGTATTATATCCATACCGCAATTGCCCTTGTACTTGAAATTGTTTCGACAATTGATATTTGGCGCCAGCCCAAAAGGCGTAATTGTCCAATCGGGTTTGATTAATGTTATTGGATGTGCTATCCACTATTCGTTGTCCAGATCCCGACTCCAGACGAATTTCGAGGCCAGCCTGTGCGCTCCAATTGTCGTTGATTGTTTTATTGAGAATATTTCGATGCATCAATGCCCTAAACTGACTCGTATCTTGCTGGCCTTCTACCAAAGTCCGAAGGTTTTGTTCTATATCCCAGCGTTCTGTGGTTTTGATACGCTCAAATTCATTAAAAGCCGTCAATGATTGTAGATAGTAATCTCCAAAAGAAGTCGTAAAGTCTAGGCTGTGATCTTGTCGTTGCGTAGTATAAAACTCATCAAAGGCATAAGGCCTGAATTGTGGCCTTCTGATCTCCCCAAGCCGATCGAGCGTTTCGTCAAACCAACTTCCTCGATAACGCAGCTTGCTGCGTTCTGAAAACTGATACCCCAACTGTGCACTAAGCCCCAATTGTTCTTTAGGATTCCATGGAATAGCTCTCGTGCGTACAGCCGTTCCATCCGATAGCACCTGAGTTTGGAATACCCGCAGACTATCTTCCGAAGCAAATTGAGCCTGTGTATAATTTGCCGAAAGGCTAGCATACAGCCCGCCAAACTGACTACCTAACTGTAAACTATGTTGTTGTAGACCAATGTTTTCAAACTGATGCTGAGATGAAATTTTCCATTTTTCCAATTGTGACTTTTGCGTAATCACGTTGATGACGCCACCAGCGGCATTGCTGCCATATTGAGCCGACAACGCCCCTTCGATGATTTCAATACGCGCTACATCCTGCAAAAGAATCTGCGAAAGATCGATATTTCCATTAACACGGCCGATGACTGGAACCCCGTCGATCATTACCAGCACATTCTCTCCTCCAATTCCCTGAATAGCTAAGCCATTACCGAGTATCGGATCAGTCTGTACCCGCATATTAAGCTGATTGGTCAATACTTCTGCCAGATTAGTTTGGCCCTGTTCGCGAAAAGTGGCCGCTTTGATCACTTTTATCTCATGCACAGCCTCCTTATAATGCGTGGGTTCGTATTGGGCCGTTACGACCACATCTTCCACATCAATTGACCAAGCAATCGAGTCTTCGATAGACAAATCCTGTGCCCAAACTGTACCAATAGCAAGCAAGCAAAAACACAGAGTCAACAAATTATTCTTCATCACTTAGCGACATTTTTGACCATTCTGCTTCCTGAAGCTGAGCGATAAGCGCCCCTACTTCATGGAAAGAAAAAAGAAGTTGTAAGCCCTCCAGTCGAGTATTAAAGAGGATCGTACGTTCATCTCGGCAAGCCGTATTCGATGCATAATGCTGATAACAAGCTTCTAAATTATCCTTGAACCCCTGCAAAGACGGAGGGCTAAATTGTAGTACCACATTCTGAATGTACAAGCTGTAACAATCGCACTTACTACACCATTTCACTTGTATATTTTCGCTTTGACTTAGAGTGTGAAATGTGCACATAATTATATTGCGGTAATGGTTTCATTTTGCAGTTGAATATCTGTCAATACTTTTCGCCAGCTCTCAAGTTCCGGGATGCCTGGTTTGCGGGCACCAAAGAAATAGACGATCAGCTGACCATCTTGGTCAAATAACTCGAGACTAGTTACCACGCCATCTTCAGTAGGTTTGCGTACAATCCAGCTTTCGCAAACCGCATTCATGTTTAGGTGCAGATTAAACTTAGGGTCCATCACGTTGTACCAATCTCCAAATACTTTCAGGTTTTTAACTGGTCCTGTGTGAATTTGGACACATCCTCGGCTGTGGAGAAAACACATAATCGGAACTTCGCGCTGAGCTGCCGTTTCGAGCATACGTACAACGGATTGATTATCCAAGCTTTCGCAAAATCCTTCTGGTGCTAATCGAAGTGCTTGCGTTCGGCTTACGCCAAATTTCTTAAGCATTCCAAAAAAGTGATGCGTGTCTTTTAAATCTCTCCAAGCTTGCTGGAAGCCTTCCACATCAATTTCAGAATCCGGTTTTTCTTCGCTTTCCGGATAAGGACTTTTGTCGATATCAGCAATCGGCTCTTGTTCCGCTGCTTTATAGGCATCTACGATGCGGTGGTAGGCTTCCAAATCAGATTTAGGCGTTGAATACACTTTGTGAACCGCTTCCCCCCTACTGTTGAAAAACTGGAATGCATATAGTTTAGGGCCTTTTGGTCGCTCCATTTCTACCGCAAATGCATACACCCATTCATTCATGAAAAAGCGAAGGTCTATGTCTGGGTTGACGGCAACGCCCATGTTGTGACTGCCTTCGTAAAAAGTGATATTATCGTAGACACCCTTACGCTCATGCACACAATGTTCATTTCGCGTCAGCGCCATTACATAGCCCATGTCTTTGAGTGCTTTCAGTAGTTCTTTCCAGTCACCCTGCAATCTGGTAACGTGTTGCCCTACATAAAGACTAATGAGCTCAGCTTCGCTGATTTCGAGGCGTTCGGCCAGATTTCGCGTGCGTAAGCGTGGTTCTGATTTTTTGAGTTGTTCGACTTGTTGAAGAAGATATTCTTGATTTATCATGCCCGATTATTTAAGGGATTAAAGACGGTTGTTTCTGGTAATGAAATGATATGAGGCCCACCCAACACTGGGTGCTGCTGAACCATACACTGAATATCCAGTGCTTCACGCAGATTGGATGCGGTTAATACGTCAACGGGACTTCCTTGATGGATGATTTGCCCTGATCGCATCAACAGAATGTCATCTGCTAATTGAGCTGCCAAATTGATATCATGTAAAATGACAAAAACACCAATCTGCCATCTGCGTACGAGAAATTGTATAGTTTCCAGTAATTTATATTGTTGCGTTATATCCAGGTGAGCCGAAGGCTCATCCATGAATAAGTATTGGTGTTTATCGGCTCTTCGAGTAGCATGCAACTGGACCATACATTTGGCCAACATCGCACGCTTTTGCTCACCCCCCGAAAGCGTCTGATAAGTTTGTTCTTTTTTATCCAGCAAAGCGGTTTTTGATAGTGCATAATCCAGCAAAGCTTCTTTTTTTTGAGTACTCAATGCTTGTTCTGCTGCATAACAGCCCATTTCTACCACCTCTTTTACCCTTAGCGGGAAATGCAGTGAAACGGACTGTGAGATCACCGCTCGGCGTTGTGCTAATGCATGACTGCTCAGTCGATTCATAGGCTCTCCATCCCACAAAATCTGTCCTCCTGAAATTTTGTTACTGCCCGTAATTGCTTCAAAGACAGTAGATTTCCCTGCACCATTTCGGCCCAGCAGTACCGTTATTCTTCCTGGTTTGATTTTAAAGGAAGCGCCCCTTACAATTTGCTGACCTCCTTTTTTTACTATGACATTTTTTAGGGAAATCATATTACAAGTTTTTGAGATTTTGACCTGAGCAAAAGCCACAGGAAAAAAGGCGCACCCACCAGAGAAGTCAGTATGCCAATCGGTAATTCAGCAGGAGCGACTATGGTTCTGGCCAGGGTATCAGCTACCACTAAAAAGATAGCTCCACCCAAAGCGGCATTTTTCAACAACAACCGATAATCAGTTCCCTGTATCAGCCTCAAAAAATGCGGGATAATTAATCCGACAAAACCTATAATGCCGCTCATAGCAATACAAACACCAACGATGAGTGCGGTCAATAATATCACCTGAGATTTTACTCGTTCTACTTGTATACCCAAGTAGGAAGCTTCTTTTTCTCCCAACAAAATGGCATTCAAAGCAGTCGAGTACCTCAATAACACAAGAATGCAAAACAATATGATGGGTGCCACCAACATAAACTGCCCCCAGTTGGCACCGCTCATACTACCCAAACTCCAAAATGTAATATCTCTTAATTGCTGATCATCAGATATATAGATAAATACGCCACTTACTGCTGCAGCAAATGCTGAAATAGCGATCCCCGCCAATAACATCGTGGTCACCTCCGTACGGCCTTGTTTGCTCGATAAACGATACACCAGGAAAGTGGTCGCTAAGCCTCCCAAAAAAGCAAAAATGGCTATAGAAGCTTGCCGAAAGAATACAGAAAACCAACTCAACAAGGAGCCGGCCAGTACGATCGACAAAACGGCAAACAGCATCGCACCGCTGGTCACGCCTATCAAAGTCTGATCTGCTAACGGATTTCTAAAAAGCCCCTGAATAGCTGCGCCAGACACGGCCAATCCGGCTCCTGTAAGTGCTGCCAACAGTATTCGGGGGGCACGAATTTGCAAGATCAAAAATCGGTTCGTCCCGGCATTTGTATCTATAATGGCATTCATGACTTCTCGAGGGTTCAATTGATATGCTCCCAGAAATAAAGCTGCTATCATAGCTAACAAAAGCAAGCCCCAAAGGCTACTTTGCCAAAAAAACGATTGTGATCTTGTCGCTATCATATTACTATCTATTACAAGGCTTCTTTGTGCAATTGGTCAGCCAATTCAGTGGCAGCGGCAGCGGCTCTGGGGCCAAATGCTGTCAAATAGTGGCCATCCATGGCAATTATTCGGTTTTCTCGGAAAGCTGTAGTTTCTGCAATACCGGTTATTTGTTCGAGACCGGCTTTGCCGTCCAGACTTGCTAATCCGCTGGTAAACATCAAAATGACATCCGGATTTGCTTCCAGTAAGGCTTCCGGGCTTAGTGGTTTGAATTGTTCAAAAGATTGAATCGCGTTGATTCCGCCTGCTTTTTTAATCATTGCGGCTGCCGCAGTTTGTTGCCCGGCAACCATAAGCCTTCCTGCACCTCTGGCGTAGATAAATAATACCCTCGGCTGCTCTGCCTCAGTCGCAATTGTAATTAGCAGTTGAATGCTATCCTTTTCAATCTGACTTTCCATTTGATCAATTGCACTTTCAGGAATAGCTAAAGTTTTTTGTAGCTGTTTTGCGGCCAAAAGCGCATTGTTAAAGTGAAAGTGCGTTGGCACAACAATCAGCTCAATACCACTTGCTTCCAATTGAGGTAACTGCTGAATTTGACCAAGTTGTTTTTCTTCCACCAGAATCACATTTGGCGAAAGCCCCAATAAAGCCTCCAGATTGAGTTGAGTTACGTGGCCCAAATTGGGCAATTCCTGAGCTGATTCAGGATAAGTACTGGTGACATCTCGGCCAACTAATTGATCGCCAAGGCCCAATTCGTAAGCAACTTCTGTCAAAAAACCGCTGAGTGACACAATGCGCAGCTTTTCTGGTTCCTGAGTAGAGCTCTCCGGACTGTCATTCGTATTTGGCTGACAGCCAGAGAGTCCTGAAACCAATAAAAAACAAGCAAAAATTTTAATCATTAACTTCATCTGAAAGCTTATTGAATGATGATTGTTTCTTGTATTGTTTCTGTTTGTAGTTGTACTTGTAGGTGGTATCGGCCTTTCGGCAAATGATCCACGGCCCAGCTATACGTATTAAGCCCCTGCTGAACGCTAATCGGCTCTTGCCAAATCAATTGTCCCATTGTATTGAAAAGGGTGGCTTGTGCCTGATTTTGTGGCGCATTCAGCGAAAGCTGAAATTGAATGTCCGATCGGGCAGGATTAGGAAACACCTTCCATTCTGTAGTTTGAGCTGATACTTCTTCATTGGAAGTGACGGTAGTAACAAATGTTTTTCCGATAGTGGCTACCCCGGTTGATGAACCTTCAAAATCAAAAAACTGTAGTTGCCAAACTTCAGCATCTTCCGTTTGGACGAAATAAACTCGGTTGGGAACAATACCCCATTGAAAAGTAGCCAGATCAAAAAACTTCCAGTCATGTCCGATTTGCGTAAGCGTATCCGTCAGGCTATTTTCAAAATCTGTAAATTGTACAGTTTCTGGATCAATATTATCTGCTTGTGCAATTTGTACGCCCGCATTGCTCAGAATGCCCGTTACCAGGTAGTCAAGCGTTCCACCATTGCCATCATCCAAAGTTGTATAATAACGCGTAAACAAAAGATCCCATTGAGCGGGCTCAAGGTCTAATATCTCTTGGTTTTCAATAGAGTAATATACCAGTGTTTTTTCCGAAAAATCTGCTTTGGCAATCGTTTCACTTACTTCATCCGAACCATCCAGATTTGCATATTTGAAAGAATATACCCCAGAAATCAGGGATTCAATCATCAATTTTTTGAATGCACCATTTCTCAAGTGAATGACAAAAATGCGGCTACCGATTACTTGGTGGTTGCTCACATTATAAAATCCCCAACCAAAATCAAATGGATCAGCTTCATTTCTAACATGGTTGAAAGCACCACCTTCCCAGTTAATTTCTTGGTTAAGGATGCGTTGCATTCCAGAGGTATCTGCCGTTTCAAACTCCGTTGAAGTTGTCAGATAAAGTTCTGTTTCAGGAAGAGGTGTGGACATAGATGTAGCCACCGCTTCATTGATAAAAATGCCTAGTTGCTGAGGTTGTACACTAAAAGCAATATCCCAAACCGTATGATCTACGGAGGTACTACTTCCATCACTTATGCGATAATAAGTCTGCTCTGAGTAAGAGGCTCCTGCGGCAAATTGATCAAATTGCATTTGTGCATGCAAACTGCCCAACAAGAAGACAGAAAAAACAACAGTCGAGTAAAATACTTTCATTGATTTAGATATTTTTAGTTTGATGTCTTGGTTTCAAATCTAGTGAGCCTAAAGCAAATCACAAAGCTTATTTAGACTAGTTCCAAATAAATACCTAATCATTCCTATTTCGTATACCCACCCTAATTAGTCGTTTGTACCTAATTGGAGGACATTGATACCCAATACTCGCTATTGGGCAATAAAAAAGCCCTCGCGATTAGGTACCTAATGGCAAGGGCTTAGCAGAAATTGGTCGTTCAGGAATTACTCCCAATCAACTTTTACTTTCAGTTTTTGTCCCAGTTTGCGGAGGGTATTTTTTTCTTCAGCGGAGGCATTTTCCACATTAACTTCTTTGAGTATTAAAAAGAAAATATTCTGACTTTTCCAAAAGTCAATTTCGACGGGTAGGGTTTCAATTTCCTCGATGATGGCCAATACTTTTTTGAGATCATCCAAATCGATTTCTCCTTTTCGATATTTTTTCAGTTCTCTGAAAATGCGTTCTCCGATGGTGTAATCGACTGTTGACTCGTCCGTAATTTTGATATGCCATTTGCGAAGTTCATGCGTTAAGCGCTTAAACTCCCGGATATCGAGTACATGGCCATTTTCAAAAAATTGGTTTAAGTCTTGATTAACCACAAACTCTACCGCTGAATAATAAGCAGCAGGCACTGGTATAGCACTTTGGACCATACCGGCCATGAGCTGATAATTATCGTTATAAATTTCGCGGAGGTTATTTTCTACTTTACGGAGGCTCTTATCCGTAATTTGCTTTAGAATTTTGCGTTTTTCATCTCGGAATAAGTGCCAGATCGTATATTTCTCTGACCCAAAATAAGACTGCATAAGGCCGATCACATCGCCCAGATTGGTTGACCGAAAAGCCTGAAGCATTTTTTCAGCCATATAATCAAAGCGCTCTCGGCTGAGTTCAAGAGATATATTTCCGATGATATTTTGTTGCCCCAGATACAAAGCTGCAAAGCTGAAATGCTTTTCAGAGCTCGTGATTCTTGATTTGACGGTTGTTCGGCCCAGCGCCAGACGTTGATTTCCGGCTTCTATTCGATGAAATACTTCACTTTCAGCTATATAGTTGAAAAATTCCAGATGTTCTGGATATGCTTCAAACAAAGAAGAAACAGCGTAGTGCATCCCAACCCTATTGAGGTCCACTCTGGCTGGCATGACATTCTTTTTGTAGCTGGCTGCCCCATCTTCAAAAACGTTACTTGGTATTTGCTCTAAGCGATGCAAGAAGGCATTGTGCAAATTGACACCTTTTACCTGATCGGCATAATAAATGGCTCGATTGGCATATTGCAAAATCTGGTTGGTTTCAATACCAGAAACTTCATCAAAAAACCAGCCACAACTGGTGAACATTTGCATAGATTGACGTTGCATTTCCATGCTACGGAGCAAATCTGTTCGTTCCGATTTCGTCAAAGGTTGCTTAGCATGACGTTCGATAAAGCGGTCAATATTTTCTTTCGAACGGTCCAAGACGACAGAGATATAATCATTTCTGGCATCCCAACCATCCTTGAGATAAAGATTTGCTTTTTCCTCATAAATCGGGATGAGTTCATCACGCAGCCAGTTGAGCGTTTCCCGCAAGGGTTTGCGCCATTCCTGATTCCAGCTTGGTCGTCCACCAGAATTACAGCCACAATTGGAGCGCCAGCGCTCTACACCATGCACACAACTCCAGGAACTATTATCATGGATTTGAGCTTCATACTCTGGCGGAAATTTTGCCAGGTAAGCAGCATAGTTGATCAGTTCGGCTCGTCCACTTTCTTCTATATGGCGAAGGCAAGCAGCCAGCGCCATTTCTCCGTGTCGATGGTGGTGGCCATAACTTTCACCATCCGTTGCAATATGAGCCAATTGCACATCATCATTGGCATCAAAAGCCGTGAAGAAGCGCTCTGCAAAATGTGCCCCATTATTGAGTAAGCCTTCGAAGGCTACGCCTTGGGCAATTCCGCCGTGGTAGAAGAACACTGCAATAGATTTGCCGGAAGGCAAATTGACCAAATAAGGGCGTCGCGTATCCACCGTATCGGTATTGACATCATGCCATTGTTCTGTATTGATTTGACGAACTGCTTTCGCCTGACGAGGTGCCAAAATTGTAAACTTCAAGCCTTGTTCTGCAAGGACTTCCAGTGTTTCGGTATCCGCAGCCGTTTCAGATAGCCACATACCTTCGGGCTTTCGCCCAAATCTATATTCAAAATCGCGTATACCCCAGATGACCTGAGTTTCTTTATCTCTTCGGTTAGCCAAAGGCAAAATCAAGTGTGCGTGCACCTGTGCCATGGCACTGCCATGTCCGTCAAATAGTTCTTGGCTTATTTTGTCAGCCCGAATAATAGATTCATAAGTTTTCGGGTCTGCTTGTTCCATCCAGGATAAGAGTGTAGGCCCGAAGTTGAAGCTGATTTTGCTATAATTATTTTGAATCTTAATGATAGATTGGTCAGGATCGAGTATCCGCGCTACCGTATTAGGAGCATAGCATTCGAAGTTGATACGTTCGTTCCAATCGTGGAAAGGGCTGGCTGAATCTTGAAGTTCTACCACTTCCAACCATGCATTTTCTCTGGGAGGCTGATAAAAATGCCCGTGGATACAGATATACTTGTGTTTATTGCTCATTGGCCGTCGTTCTGTTTAGCTTACAAAGTAAATCAATGAAGCACAGAATTTCAACGAATTATTGTAGTATTTACAATAAGTGGGAAGATAAAAAAAGGTTCAATGAAGGATGAGGAAAGAAAGTAAGAGATTAGGCATTTTCGATTTGAAAATCCTGAATTTGCCAAGCATTACGCGGACGAAAATAAAGTAAGCGGAAAGAAAGCGTTTTGAATTCGTAAGCGAGTTTATATTCTTCAACTAGGATATCGTCTTGTTTTTCCTGAGCGATACAATTACAGGTGTGGTAGGCACCAAGTTCATTGGCCTTATTTTCAAGAATTTCGCGCGTTTGATTAAGCAATTCAGCAGATGAAGTAGCAGGCCTAATTCTTTGCATGGCCATGTGAGAAATATCGACTGCGAGTTGTAAGGTTTTCATGATTTAATTTTGGTGCTTTGACTGCGTTATTTGTAAGTATATACGAGGATAAACGGGATATGGATTTTTTGAGAAGCAGCAATTTGAGGAAGAATGTTAATTTTTTTTAAAAAATATTCAGGAATTTATAATAAGCAAAAATAAATTACCGTTATTGTGGTGTCTTTTGCAGATAAGCAGTAAAAATTATAATCATTTTTATCTAGCTTTTTGTAAAAGAGGATTAAGGCCCAGTTATCGTGGTCAAGTCAAACAAGCATTGAAAAATGTTTGAATGTTTTCCTAAGCATTACTTGATACTGTAAGATTTATAACTGGGGTTTAGTTTTTTCGAAAAGTGTAGTCATGTACTGCACTTTTCTTTTTTTTGCCCATTTCTCATCTTTTTTATTATTTTCCCGCTCAATTAGAATGCCATAAGAAGTAATTAGGGGTGCTTTCGTAGCAACTCTACCCTTCGACCAAGTATGACCAATGATAATAGAACCCTTTCAGGCTGCTTTACCCGATCTGGATCAGATAACTGATAAAGATGATTTCTTTTCAGATGTAAAAGAGGTGTACTCTGAATTTAATGAAGCCGGGCTCTTTAAAAAAACGGCCCGCCAAGCAATTTATATCTACCAAATCATCAAACCTAGTCGATCCTATACAGGTATTATTGCACAAACTCCGATCCGCTCTTTTCAGGAAGGCCACATCAAAAAACACGAAAATACTATTGCGAGTAAAGAAGAGCGCCAGCTTTTTCTGCTTCACAAAAGACAAGCTGCGGTCAAACCGATCACACTGACTTATCCTGCTCAGCCTGATATCAGATCGTGGATGGAACACCAAAAGTCATTACAGGCCCCCATTATTCAGCTCGATTTGGCTTCAGATAATATGCAACATCATATCTGGGCTGTAACCAATCCGGACGATATTCAGTTTGTGCAACATATTTTCCACCAACAAGTCAAAGATACGTATATCGCCGATGGTCACCACAGGGCTGTTACGACCGCCCGGGCGCATCAGGATAATCCTCCAAAATATGGCCATTTATT